>NZ_CP047895.1:2735000-2869229 GCF_009913435.1 Sphingomonas changnyeongensis
CAGCAATTCCCCGGCCCGGAGCGCGGCCAGCTTGTCGGCCGAAGCGATGATATCCAGGCCAGCGCGCACGTGCGGGGCAAGAATCGCGGCCGGAATCTGCTGATTGCCCCGGCCGAGCAGAAAGCCCTGCCCCCCAATCACGCCAAGCACGATTCGCGCCGGCGTGTCGCAGGCCAGCCGGCGCAGCGTGGCGGCATCGGCATCGAGCGCGATCGGCATGCCATCACAATAGGCATCGACGCCGAGCAGCGTCCCCATGCCCGCCAGCTCCTGCTTGACCATCATCATCGTTGCCCCCGGGCCGACAACGACAAGCCGTGCCGTGCGCAGCTCCGCCGCCAGCAATCGCGCCGCTGCCCTGAGCCCGGCCTCGGGCGTGCCGTCACGCGCGGCCTTGGCCGGCTGACGCATCATGGTTTCAGGGGCCAACAGCGCGCCGTGCAACCGGATGCCGCCATCAGCATCACGGTCAAGAATATCGACAAGCCGATTCGGCGGCAGCCCCCGCTCGACCCATGTCGCCAGCGCCGCGCCGGCCGCGCGCGGGCTGGTCGCGAACACGCCGCTCAGCATCTTCACCCCGCTCGGGATGCCGAGCACGGGCACCGGGCTGTCGGCCCCCAGAGCCGCGAGCACATCCCGCGCGGTGCCGTCGCCGCCCGCAAAGAGCAACAGATCTGCGCCCGCGCGCACAAGCGCACGCGCGCACGCAACCGTATCGGCCGAATCGGTCACCGCCCCGGCACGGTGAACGATCTCGGCGGCCAGCCCCGCCGCCGCCGCGCTCGCCTCGCCCATCTGCCCGGCGCTCGTCAGGATCGGCAGCGCCCGCCCGGACAGCGCGGCAAGCGCCTGCGCCGCACGTGCGCCCGCCGCCGGCACCGCCCCGGCCGCGATCGCGCGATGCGCCAGATCACCGTCGCTGCCCTTGAGCGCCAGTTCGCCGCCAACCCCCGCGATCGGGTTGACAATCAGTCCGACCCGCACGCACTCTCCGTTCGCATAATGGACACTGCGTTCGCTGTTAGCACATTTTTCCAAGGCTGCCGATGACCCAGACCCCCGCGCCCATCCGTTCATGCCCAACTCCACCGCCGCACAGCGCACCGCGCTGCTCGACGCGATCGGCGTCCCCGATGCCGAACCCCTGTTCGGGCAGATCCCGCCTGCTCACCGGCTGCGGACACCTTTGGCGCTGCCGCCCGCGCTCGCAAGCGAGATCGAGCTGACGCGTCATCTGGACGGACTGATCGCCCGCAACCGGCCGGCCGGCAAGATGCTGAGCTTTCTGGGGGCCGGGTGCTGGCAGCATCATGTGCCCGCCGTTGTCGACGAAATCGTCACCCGGTCGGAGTTTCTGACCCCCGTCTGGGGCACGCCATCATCGGATTTCGGGCGCAACCAGGCCTGGTTCGAGTTCACCAGCCAGCTTGGCGCGCTGCTCGACCTCGATCTGGTCGGCCTGCCGGTCTACAGCTGGGGGTGTGCGGCGGGCCATGCGCTGCGCATGGCCGCGCGGCTGAACGGACGGCGGCGCGTTCTGGTCCCCGCCCTGCTCTGCCCCGAACGGCGCGCCGTCATCGACAGCTATTGCGCCTCGGCGACCGAACAGCACGCGATCCTGATCGACACCTATCCGTGCGACCGGCTGGGCCGCGCCGACATCGATGCGCTGAAGGCGCTTGCCGGGCCGGACATCGCCGCGATCTATTTTGAAAATCCCGCCTTTCTCGGCGGGCTGGAGCACCGCGCGGCGGACATCGTCGACATCGCCCATGCCGCCGGGGCCGAAGCGGTGGTCGGCGTCGATCCGATCAGCCTAGGCGTGGTCGCCCCGCCCGGGGCCTATGGCGCCGATATCGCGGTCGGCACCATCCAGACGCTTGGCATCCACATGCATGCCGGCGGCGGCCTTGGCGGGTTCATCGCCTCGCGCGACGAAGACCGCTATGCGGCCGAATATCCAACGCTGCTCAACAGCATCACCGAGGCGGTCGACGGGTCGCTGCAGTTCGGCCTGATGCGGTTCCACCAATCCTCCTACGGGTCACGCGAAGAAGGCAAGGACTGGACGGGCAACTCCACCTATCTCTGGGCGATCGGGGCCAGCGTTTACATGGCGCTGCTCGGCCCTGCCGGTTTTCGCGAAGTGGGCGAGCTGATCCTCGCCCGCTCGCATGCCGCCGCCGAGCGCCTTGCCCGCGTGCCGGGGCTGAGCGTGGCGGCGACCGGGGGCTTCTTCAAGGAGTTCACGGTCACCTTCGACCGGGTACCGGTCGAGGCGGTCGACCGGGCGCTGCGCGGTGCCGGGATCCTGGGCGGGTTGCCGCTCACCGGCGCGCTGCCCGGCATGGGCAATTCGGCGCTCTACGCCTTTACCGAGGTTCATGACCATGCCGCGATCGAGCGGCTCGCCACCACCCTTGAGGAGCTGCTCGCATGACGCTGCGCCGCTATCACGCGCCGGTCTGGGACGAACCCGTCATCATGGCGACCGGTGCCCCGGGCCGCCGGGGTCAGCTGTTCCCGCTCGCCCCCGAAGGCGCGGCCCTGGTGCCGCCGGCGCTGCGCCGGGCCGCGCCGCCCGCGCTGCCGGAAAATGCCGAGCCGGACGTGCTGCGCCATTATCTGCGCCTGTCGCAGCAGACGATGGGCATGATCGGCGTCAGCCTGTTCGGCACCTGCACGATGAAATACAATCCGCGCCGCGGCGAACAACATGCCGCGCGCCCCGAAATCGCCGATCTGCATCCGGCCCAGCATCCCGAGACGATGCAGGGCCTGCTGGAGGCGGTGCACGGGCTTGAGCAGATCCTCTGCGGGCTGTCGGGGATGGACGCGTTCACCTTCCAGGCGGCGGGCGGGGCGGATGCGGCCTATACCCAGGCCTGCATCACCCGCGCTTATCACGCCGCGCGCGGCGAGGCCGGCCAGCGCACCGAGATCATCACCAGCATCCAGTCGCATCCCTGCAACCCGGCGACCGCCGCGACCGCCGGTTTTCAGGTCATCACCCTGCCGCTTGGTCCCAATGGCTATCCGACGCTCGAAAGCCTGGAGGCGGCGCTGTCGCCGCGCACCGCGGCGCTGATGATCAACAATCCCGATGACATGGGGGTCTATAATCCCGAAATCGACGTCTGGGTCAGGAAGGTGAAGGCGGCGGGCGGCCTTGCCTTTTACGATCACGCCAACTTCAACGGCGTGATGAGCAAGATCCGCGCCCGCGATCTGGGCTTTGATGCCTGCATGTTCATGCTCCACAAGACCTTCGGCGTGTCGAAGGGGGCGGTGGGCCGGCGGTCGGTGCCTATGGCTGCTCGGCAGAGCTGGCGCGCTTCCTGCCCGGGCCGCGCGTGGTTGCCGACGGCGAACGGTTCGATCTTGTCCATGGCGATGCCGCAGCCCCCAGGGTGCGCGAGTTCATGGGCAATCTGCAGCAGGTGTTCAAAGCCTATGTCTGGGCGCGGGCGATGGGGGCCGAGGGCATTTCGGAAGCGTCCGACATGTCGGTCATCCTGAACAATTACATGGAAAAGCGCCTGCTCGCGATCCCGGGCGTCACCCGGTCGCACCCCGACATGCCGGGCTATCGGCTGGAAATGACCCGGTTCAGCCTTGAAGAACTGTTCGAGGAGACCGGCATCAGCGCGGTCGAGGTGCAGAACCGCATGGCGGATTTCGGCATCGACGCCTTCTGGCTCAGCCATGAACCCTGGATCGTGCCGCAGCCCTTCACGCCCGAAGCCGGCGAGATGTGGTCGCGCGAAGACATCGACTATTGGATCGATGTGCTCGCCCATGTCTGCGACGAGGCGCGGCGCGACCCCGATCTGGTGCGCACGGCACCGCATCATCAGGCCGCACCGCCGCCCGCGCCGCGCAACCTCGATGATCCCGCGATCGGCGCCACCACCTGGGCCGCCTATCTGCGCAAGCGCGGCACGCGGTGAAGCGCTGACAAAAAGAGGGGCGCCCCGGCCATGCCGGAGCGCCCCATCCCGCTGCCCGCTCCCTTCAACGAACCGACGCCCTGCCGTGTCGACAGGGCGACTTGCGGGGTTTGCGCGGCCGGCTGCCTGTCAGAAGGCCCCGGCCGCGCGCAGTTCACCAAGCACCTGATCGGCCGCGTCCCGGAATGCCTGGACAGCGCGGTCGATCTCATAGCGTTCGATCACGAAAGGTGGCGAAAAGGCGATCGTGTCCGCCGATGGCAGCGCCCGGCCGATCACCCCACGCTCCAGCGCGCCCTTGACGATCCGCGGCGCGACCTTGAGCGCCGGATCGAACGCGACCGGCCCGTCAGCCCCGATGCCCGCAACGAACTCCACCGCGCCGATCAGCGCATGTCCGCGCACTTCGCCCACCAGCGGATGATCGCTGAACGCCGCGCGCAGCTGCTGCTGCATATGCGCGCCAAGATCGACCACCCGGTCGACCAGCCGCTCATTCTCGATCAGGTTGAGATTGGCGAGCGCGGCCGCCGCCCCCAGCGGATGCGCCGAATAGGTATAGCCATGACCAAAGGCACCATATTGCGCGCCGCCATCCTTCAGGACCGACCACACCCGGTCGGACACGATGCAGGCCGACAGCGGGAAATAGGCAGAGGTCAGCCCCTTGGCGACGGTGATCAGATCGGGCTGCATGTCATAGAGCAGCGATCCGAACATCGATCCCAGCCGCCCGAAGCCGCAAATGACCTCATCGGCGATCATCAGAATGTCGTGGCGGCGCAGGATGTCGCGGATGGCAGGCATATAGCCTTCGGGCGGCAGCACCACCCCGCCCGCGCCCATCACCGGCTCGACGATCATCGCGGCGATCGTGTCGGCCCCTTCGCGGGCGATCAGCGCCTCCAGATCATCGACCAGCTTTGCCACCAGCTGGGCATCGCTCAGCCCATGTCCTTCCCACAGCCGGCGCGGCGGCAGCGTGTGGCGGATCATCGGCAGCGGCAGGTCGAACCCGGCATGCAGCCCGGGCAGGCCGGTCATGCCCGCCGTCATGACGGTCACGCCGTGATAGCCGCGCTGGCGGGCGATGATCTTCTTCTTCGCCGGGCGGCCGAGCGCATTGTTGTAATACCAGGCGATCTTGACCTGGGTGTCATTGGCGTCGGACCCCGAGTTCCCGAAAAACACCTTCGACATGCCCGGCGGGGCCATCGCGATCAGCCGCGCCGCCAGCAGCGCCGGCTTGTCGCTGCTCATCGATGAAAAGGCATGGCAGTAGGACAGCTGTTCGGCCTGATCGCGCAGCGCCTCGGCAATCTCGCTCCGGCCATAGCCGACATTGACGCACCACAGGCCGGCCATCGCATCGACATAGCTGCGGCCACGGTCATCGACGAGCACGGCCCCTTGCCTTCGGTGATCACCACCGGCGGTCCCGCCTGTTCATGGTCGGCGAGCATCGTGAACGGGTGGAATACGAACCGCCGGTCGAGTTCGGCAGTGCCGGGGGTGCGAGGTCGATCATCGCTTGTCCTTTGCTCTCACATCGTCAGCGCGTTATACGAACATCTGTGCGCATTGTGGACGGTATGCGACGCCTGATCCCGCGTTGCAAGGTTGCAACCGGCGTCGGGGACAGGAATCGACGCGGCGCGGGAAGCGCAGTATCGAGGCTGAGCGCGGCCAGCCGCACGAGCAGCGGCGGCGGAGAGGATGACGGGAGTGGAAATGGACGCAGCGGACCTCGAAACTGAAGGCAGCGACCGGGACTATGTGAACTCGCTGGCGCGCGGGCTGGAGGTCATCTCGGCATTCACCCGCGCACGGCCGCGCATGACGCTGAGCGAGATTGCGCGGGAAACCGGCATGACGCGGGCGACGGCGCGCCGTTTCCTGCTCACCCTTGTCCGCGAAGGCTATGCGGAGAAGGACAACAAGCTGTTCAGTCTGAAGCCCAAGGTGCTCGAACTGGGCTATTCGGCGCTGTCGTCGATGGGCATTCTGGACGTGGTCCAGCCGGTGATGAACGATCTGTCGCGCACGCTGCAGGAATCGGTGTTCGCCGCCGTGCTGACCGGCGATTACGTGACCTATATCGCGCGGGCGACGTCCGAACGGCTGGTCAATGTCAGCATCACCGTGGGCAGCCGGACGCCGGCCCATGCGGTGTCGACCGGGCGCGTGCTGCTGGCCGCAGAGCCGATCGAGGCGCTGCACCGCTATCTGGAACGGGTGAAGCTGGAACCGCTGACGCCGCATACCGTGGTGTCGAAGGTCAAGCTGCGCGCCGAGATCGACCGGGTCAGGCTGGAGAATTACAGCATTGTCGACCAGGAGCTTGAGGTCGGGCTGGGGTCGATCTCCGTGCCGGTCCGCAATGGCGAAGGCCGGGTGCTGGCGGCGCTCAACGTCTGCTGCCCCTCGGCGCGGATGACGGTCGAGGACATGCGCCGGCAGATCCTGCCGGAACTGACGGCGGCTTCGCAGACGATCACCCGCGGCCTCTGACCGAAACCGACAGGCAAGGGGCGGGGGACAAGCAAGGGGGCGGGAGATCCAGATCTCCCGCCCCCGCTCTTTTGACGCGTCGTCCGTCGTGCTGCCGGGGTTCAGCTGCCGGGGAGCGGATCGCGCCTCCAGAACTGTCGAACCTCGTCGTCATAGCCGGTCATGTCATAGCGGATGAGCGACATCGGGATGCGGCCGATGGTCATGATGCGGTCGTGGAAATCCCTGAGCACGAACGCGTCACCCTGCTGGTGACGGACATCGGCCAGCAGCTTCTGCATCTCGATCATGCCGACCGTATAGCCAAGGCCATAGCCGGGCGGCCGGCGCAGATAGATTTCGGCATCGACCCGCGCGACGTCGGGATCAAGCCAGGGCGTCCAGGCCTGCCATTCGCGCACGATGTCGGCGACCTTGGCCTGGTTGAGCTGCAGCTTCACGTCGCCGGCGATCCGCACGGCGCGGAAAATGCCGAAAATGTCGATCAGCTCGCGCACGCGGGGCGTGTCCTCGAACAGGCCCAGACGCTGCGCGCCTTCCTCCAGATAGACGGCCCAGCCCTCGGCGCGCACGCCGTCGCTGATCCGGCCGCGGATCGGATGGGTGTCGCGCTTGGCCATCTGCCCGTCAAAGGCGTGGCCGGGGATCGTCGCGTGCAGCCAGTCGGGGCTGGGATCGCGATACTGCACCTGTTCCCAGAAATTCGGCCCCTTGGGGCGCACGATCCACGGCACATTGACGTAAAGCTCGCCAATGTCGCTCGGGATGGTGATGATCTCCTCACCGGTCAGAAAGGCGCGGATGCGCTTGTCGGTTTCCGCCCGGCGCGCTTCATATTCGGCCTCGGACTGCGGCAGCGTCAGCCGGGGCAGCTTGCGGTTGCGATGTTCCTCAAGCGCATGGATCGACCAGAGCCGCTTGGTCTCGCGGTCGCCAAGCACCATCAGCTGGTCCGCCGTATAGGGCAGCAGCTTCACATTCTTCAGATACCAGTCGAAGTTCGCCTTGCCGACACCGGCGAGCGCGGTCATCTGCGGCCGCCCGGCGGTCAGCCACGCCTTCATGTCGAGCGCGGCGGCACGGGCGGCGCGAATGTCCTTGAGCAGCGCCGGCTGCGCGGTGCGCGCCCGCGCCTCCAGATCGTCATACCAGCCGATCACCCCCGCCGGCGGAACCTTGCGATACGGGTGGCCATGGCCGACGCCATCGGCATTGGACAGGTTGTGCAGCGCCAGATCGGCGTAGTCGCCGGGGATGTCCCTGAGCTGCGTCTTGGCGCGGGCGACAAGCAGCGGGATCGCGCGCAGATCGGCCTGCAGCCGGGCAAGCGCCTCACCCTTCACCGGCAGCGTCGTGAACGTCACCTCCAGCATCTGATCGACATAAAAGCCGGGATCACGCTCCCATGGCTTTGACACGTTCAGCAGGAAGTTGACCTCGTCCATCTTGCTGCGCGCCGCCAGCCAGTCGGCACGCCGCGACCGGTCCCAGCTGGCGACATTCATGTCCTCCATCCGGCGCAGATAGCCGGCGATGGCGGTGCGCCGCGCAGCCACGGCGGCAGCACTGAAATCCTGCGAGGCCGCCGGGGCGTCGCGCCAGGCCAGAAAGTCCGACCAGAGCGCGAGCAGGTCACCATAGCTGCCCTGCCCGGCCGGCGGTCCGGCCTGATCGGCGACCGCAGTCGCCGCCAGCACCGGTGCCGGCAGGGACACCGCCCCGGTCACAGCCAGGGCAAGCGCGAGCGCGTGCCGCAGTTTGAAGCGCAGAGCAGCCATGGTTCCTCCCCTTCTGGTTGCCGAGATCAGAACTTGAGCGACGCGCCGATGAAATACTGGCGGCCGATCACGTCATAGAGCTGCGGGTTGGTGTTGGAGTCGCCGCCCGCGGCAAAGCCCATCACCGGCGGCTGGTTGTCGAGCACATTGTTGATGCCGCCGAACAGCTCGATATTCTTGTACACCTTGGCCCGGACCGACAGATCCCAATAGGTCTCGGCACCCAGCGTCCCGCTCTGTGTCGGCGGCGACAGGGGCGACAGCTCCAGATCGTCGATGTAGCGCAGCTGATTGTTGATGGTGACCGGCCCCGATGTGTAGGTCAGCCCGGCAAAGGCGCGGAAATCGGGCGTGATGCGCACCGCATCGCTCGAGCACGGGCCGCCGTAAAAGCCCGCGCACTCGACCGAGGCGACGCCGGGCAGCGGGATGTTGCTGTCCTTGAACTGGAACGACCCGACGAACTGGACGGTCAGCCGGCTGTCTTCAGCCCAGAAGTTCAGCCACGGGGTCGCCGAGGTGTAGTTTACGCCGACGTCGAGACCGCGCACCTGCCGTTCGGCGATGTTGAGCAGCGGCGCGCGCACCGACAGGATGTTGCCCGAGCTGTTGCGCGTGATCGCCTGGCAGGACTGGCCCTGGGTGTCGAGCGTCGTGAAGCAGTTGTTGACGAGCGTCTGTGCATCGACTTGCGAGATCGCGTTTTTGACGGTGATGTCGAAATAATCGAGCGTGACCGACAGGCCGCGCATCGGGGTGAACACCAGGCCAAGCGTCAGCGTGTCGGCCGTTTCCTCGCGCAGATTGATGTTGCCGCCCGACTGGACGTCAAAGCCCTGGCTCTGCGCCACCTCCAGCGTGTCGATGAACTGTGCGGGCACCCCCTGGGCCAGACAGACCTGTTTCTGCGCGGCGGTCGGGTTGCTGGTGCGCACGCACGGGTCGCGGCCGCCGATAAAGCCCTGCGACACCGGGGCAAACAGCTCGTTCAGATTGGGGGCGCGGATGGCCCGGCTGTAATTGCCGCGGAACCGCGCCCAGTCGGTAATTTCCCAGTCGACCGCGCCCTTCCAGGTCACGACGCTGCCGATCGTCGAATAATCGGAGAAGCGCACCGCGCCCTCAAGCGCCAGCGACTGGATCAGCGGCAGGTCCTTCAGCACCGGGATGCGGATTTCACCGAACACTTCCTTGACCGTAAACGCACCGGAGTTGACGATCGGCGCGACGTTGATCGCCGCCAGATCGTTGCTCAGCGCGACTTCGTCGGGCGTGATCGAAAACCCGTCGCGGCGATATTCGACGCCGAACGCCGTCGCCACCGCGCCCGCCGGCAGGTCGAACAGGTCGCCCGCCAGCGTGCCGCCGGCGACTTCGCGGGTGAAGCGGCTGTCGGTCGAGGTGTTGACGCTCAGGAAGTTCGCCTGGGCCGGCGTCAGCGTCTGGGTGCCGAAGATGTTGACCGGGATACAGCCCGGAATCTCGCGATTGCGGCAGGCGGGCTGGCCGTTCACTACCACCACATCGAGGCCCGCCGTGGTGCGCGAGCGCGACAGCAGGTTGAACCGCACCTGCCGTTCATCGGTGCGGGCATATTGATAGAAGGTATCCCACCGCCAGCTGTTGCCGAACAGATCGAGACTGCCGCGCAGCCCGGTCGAGATCATGAAGGCGTCGGTGGTGAACTCGACGGTGCGCGGGCCGAATTCCTCGAACCGGCGGCCGACGTTGCGCAGCGTGAACACGCCGTCGCCATCGGGATCGAAAAAGCCGCGATTGGCGGCGAAAAACGCCCGCTGAACCGGGGTGAACAGCGGGTTGGTGTCGGCATTGGGGATCAGGACCGTGCCGGCCTGCTGGCCCGAGCTGGACGGGTTGACCGCCTCGGCCGCCTGCTGGAACGAGTTGACCTTCTTGCCGTAGAAGAACTGGCTGTAGAGCTCGACATTCGGCGCGATTTCATAGCGCGCGTTGAGTGCCGCCTGATACCGCTCGAGCGGGCGCAACAGGAAATTGGGCGCGGCATAGTTAAACTGATCGCGCGGGCGGCAGAAGGGCAAGGGCTCGCCCTGCGCGCCGAAGCGGATGCCGACATTGGCAACCGGGCACGCGCCGCTGGCATTGTTCAGGTCAGGCACGCCGGTCAGCTGCGGAATCTGGGTGCTGTTGATGCCGATCAGGCCGCCGGGAATGTTGCCCGAGCCGAAGGGCTGGAAGCGCCCCTGCGCGTCGGCCAGCACTGGATTGGCCGAAAAGGCGCGGTCGCCCATCAGCACGCTGTTGCGCGTGGTGTAGGAGAAATAGCCGGTGATGTTGCCGCGCCCTTCGGAGACATTGGCGCCGAGCAGCAGGTCGGCCTTGTGCGACGCCCCGTCGCCGCGGTCCGCCTCGCCATATTGATATTGCGCGGCCACGCCCTCGAAGTTGCGCTTGAGGACGAAGTTGACGGCACCTGCGACCGCGTCCGAACCATAGACGGCCGAGGCACCGCCGGTGATGATTTCGGCGCGCTCGATCATCAGGTCGGGGATCAGCGCCAGATCGGTGAGGCCGGTGACGTCGCCCGGCATGAAGCGGCGGCCATCGACCAGCACGAGCGTGCGGACCGCGCCAAGGCTGCGCAGGTCGACGGACAGAATGCCCGAGCCGCCGCTCTGGTTGGTGCTGCTCGTCGTGTCGGGCACGAGCTGCGGAAACTGGTTCAGCGACTGTTCCAGGGTCACCGCGCCCTGCGCCTGCAGGGTTTCGGCCCCGACCGTGGTGATCGGGCTGTTGGCCACCAGGTCGCGGCGCTGGAGGCGCGATCCGGTGATGACGATATCGCTGTTCACGGTGTCCGTGCTGGCGGTCTGGGGCGGCGCGGCGTCCTGCGCCAGCGCCGGCGTCCCGGCGAACACACCGGCAAGCGTGGATGCGAGCAGGCTGGCGCGAAGAGTGAAGCGCCGGATCCCGCTGCCGCCTTGTTTGGAACTGACCATATTCGCCCCCTTTTTTAATCCTGTTGATGCTGCGTCCGCCGTAAACGACTGCGGCTTTTTCCATTTGTTCGCTTTACGCACATCAGCCGAACAAACTGCCGCTATGCGCACCGTTGCTCCATTACGAAACCATGTCAATCACATTGCGCGCCATGCGCACGTAATTGCGCACAGCGAACAAAATGCACTGGCGAACCGGATCGCACCGTGCCAGACACTGGCCATGGCAAATCGGGCCGGCGGCAGCGCAGACACGGGGCGCATGATGCTCTGGAGCGCCTTCTGGCGCGGCAGCACGCGCGACGGCTGCACCGCCGCCTTCCCACCCGCCGCACAACAGGCGATCAGCGCCGGCTGGCAGGCCCTGTTCGCCGGGCGGCCGCGCACCACCCGGATCCTCGACATTGCGTGCGGGCGCGGCGCGGTGCTGGCCGTCGCGGCAGAGGCCGGGATCGACTCGCGCATCGGTGTCGACCTGGCTGACGGGGACTCAATCGGGTCGCCGGACGCGCAGATTCTGGGGGGCGTCGATGCGCGCCACCTGCCCTTTGCCGACCGCAGCTTCGATCTCGTCGTCAGCCAGTTCGGGCTTGAATATGCCGGGCTGGACGAAGCGGTTGACGAGGCCGCGCGCGTCACCGGCGGCGAGATCGCCTGGCTGCTGCATGCGGCCGAGGGTGCGGTCGTGCAGCAGGCGCGCGAACAGATCGCACAGGCAGACTGGATCGATCATGATCTTGGCGGCCTGACGGCGATCGCGCGCGGCCCGGCTGCTCTGGGCCCGCTGCTCAGCGAGGTGATCGAAGCGGCGCGCACAGCGGCCAACACCGCCCTGCTCGAAGGCTTTTACCATCATGCCCAGGCCCTGGCGGCGCAGGGTGATCCGGCGCTGATCGACCGCTTCGCCGCCGACTGGCGCGAACATCGCGCACGCATGGCCGATCTGGTGCGGGCAGCGCCCGATGCCGGCATGGCCGCCCGGGCCTGCAAAAGGCTGGCCGATGCCGGGTTTGACGTGGAACTGACCGACCTGTGCAGCGCGGATGCGTTGGTCGGACGCTGGTTGAAAGGCCGCAGGCGATGCTGATCGCCGCGCGGCCACCAAAGGGAGGAACGACTGGAATGAAGCTTGTCATCTTGGCAGCGATGGCCGTGCTCATGGCACCGCCGGCGCTGGCGGCCCAGCCCGACACGCTGGAGAGCCTGTTCACCGAATGGCGCCAGCTGCAAAAGGGCGAGGTGCGGGGCGGCGCGCCCGATTTCACCGCCCCGGCACTCGCCCGGCAGGCGGCGGCGCTCAAGCAGCTGCGCGCACGGCTCGACAGGCTGCCGGCCGCCCAATGGTCGATCGCCCGCAAGGTCGACCGCGAACTGATCCGTTCGGAGATGAACGGCCTGGATTTCGACCTGCGCGTCGCGCAGCCCTGGCGGCGCGACCCGGCCTGGTACATTTCGGTCTGGACCGCGCAGAGCGATACGCCCGCGCATGAAGGGCCGGTGCATCCGATGCCGGTCGAGCTGTGGACCTACAGCTTCCCGCTCGACGCGGCGGCGCAGACCAAGCTGGCCGGCGAACTGGCGCACATCCCCGCTCTGCTTGCCCAGGCGCGCGGCAACCTGACCGGCAACACCCGCGATCTGTGGAAGGCGAGCATCGTCACCATCGGCGAGCAGCTCGCCGCGCTCGAGGATCTGCAGACGAAGGTCGCCGGCGGCGACCCGGCGCTGCGCCGCGCCGTTGACGCAGCGACCGGCGCAACCCGCGATTTTCTGGACTGGGTGAAGGCCGAAGCGCCGAAGAAAACCGGCCCGTCCGGCGTCGGCAAGGCCGAATATAGCTGGTTCCTCAAGCATGTGCAGCGTTCGCCGCTGACCTGGGAGGACGAGGTCGCGATCCTCCAGCGCGAGCTTGACCGCGCGCACGCCGCACTGCGGATGGAGGAGCATCGCAACCGCGCCCTGCCCCCGCTCACCGGCGCGCAGAGCCCGGCGGACTATGACCGGCAGGCGCGGGCCGCGGTCGACAAATATCTGCGCTTCATGGACGAACGCCAGATCCTGACCGTGCGCGATTACATGAAGCCCGCACTGCTCGCCCGCATCGGCAGCTATGTTCCGCCCGAACAGCAGAACTTCTTCCACATCGCCATGCACCGCGCGCCGATGACGCTGTGGACGCATTTCTATCACTGGTGGGATCTGGCCAACATGGCGGCGGACCCGCATCCGAGCGCGATCCGGCGTGGCCCGCTGCTCTACAATGTCTGGCTGAGCCGGGCTGAGGGCATGGCGACCGCGATGGAAGAGCTGATGCTCAATGCCGGCCTGTTCGACGATGATCCCCGCGCGCGCGAAATCGTGTGGATCATGCAGGCCCAGCGCGCGGCACGCGGTCTCGCCTCGCTCTATGCGCAGGCGAACATGATCGATCTGGATGCCGCCATGGCGATGCAGGTCAGCCGCACGCCCAATGGCTGGATGTCGCCGAACCTGCCGCTGCTCGGCTTTGAACAGCAAATGTATCTGCGCCTGCCGGGCTATGGCCCGAGCTACATCACCGGCAAGGCGATGATCGAACGGCTGATCACCGAGGTCGCGGAGAAGCGCGGCAAGGACTTCCGGGTGAAGGACTTTTTCGACGAGCTGAACAGCTATGGCATGATCCCGGTGCCGCTCATCCGCTGGCAGATGCTCGGCGCGACCGACGAGCTCGACAAGATCGGCGTCAGCGACGCCGATCCGATTGCATCGGATCGGCAACGCTGAACCGTTAAGTTGGCGCAGTTTCCGGGTCGCCGGCAGGTCCGGCCAGGCTCGAAAATGCGCTAGGCCGGGCTTAGGCTCCGTCCGCACCAGCGCGCGACCTGTTCGTGGGTGGCAAACCACGCCCCCAGGTCGCGCGCCTGTTCGATCAGCGCCTCGAGCATCCAGATGCGCGAGCGATAGCCGATCACGAACGGATGCAGCACGAGCTGGAACAGCCCGCCTTCGGCATGGGCTGCTTCCAGTTCGCGGCGGAAGATGCGGTGGACATCGTCGGGCGTCATCCACGGCCGGGTGGCGGGCGTGCGGTTGAACATCAGATAGACGGCATCATCGCGCAGCCACTCGACCGGCACCTCGACGATCCCGGTCCGCCGCCCGTCGAGCAGCAGCTCATAGGGGGTTTCGTCGGCCATCAGCGAACTGTCGTAGAGCAGCCCCATTTCCTCGACGATGGCGATGGTGTGCGGCGACAGATCCCAGTTGGGCGAACGGAAGCCCGCCGGTGACGCGCCGATCAGCGGCGCAAGCACGTCGCGCGCGCGCAGCATCAGGTCACGCTCGGTAGCATGGTCGAGCAGGCTGTTATTCTCATGCACCCAGCCATGCAGGCCGACCTCATGGCCGGCCGCGACGATGCGCCGCGTTTCATCGGGATCAATCTCGGCGCACAAAGCCGGCATGAAGAAGCTTGCCGGCACCTGATGCCGGGCCAGTGCCGCGAGGACACGCGGCACGCCGACGCGGCGGCCAAACTCGCCCCAGGCCAGCCGGCCGATCGCCCGGCCGCCGCCGCCGATTTCAAACGACTCATGGTCGCAGTCGAACGACAGCGCGACGGCGAAGGGCGCATTGCCCGGCCAGGATGCCGGCTGCAGCGACTGGCCGGCGCGGACGCGGCCGATCAGCGCGCGCCATTCCCCCGCATCGATCGCCCAGGGCGGATTTTCCATGTCGCCAACCTCCGATTTAGCCGCACTGCGAACTTGCGTTCGCATCGTGGGCATGTTTCCCTGTGACCGCAACAGGGGATTCGACAGATGAAGACAGGTTTTCTCCACGCCCTGGCGACGACGACCATGCTGGTCGCGAGCGCCGGCGCGGCCGACGCCGCCAGCCATGCGGATCTGGTCAGCCTTTACCAGTCGGCGCGCGCGGCGGTGACGATCCGGGTCCTCGACCATGCGCCGGACGTGTCGGAGGCGGCGCTCGCGGCCCGCGCGCGCGCGGCAGAGGATGCGGTCAGGCGGATCACCGCGATGGACGACAGCGCCTGGCCGATCTCCGAACGGGTCGACCTGATGATCGCGCTGGCTGAAATGCGCGGCGTGGCGTTTGAACACCGGACGCTCAGGCCCTGGGCGCGCGATCCGGTCTGGTGGTCGACGCTCGATCTGGGCTGGGGGCCCAAGGCACCAAGCGCCTTCACCCCGCCCCGCCTGCCGGTCAGCGACCGCACCGCGCGCGCGACGCTTGCCGCCCAGCTGCGCGCCATCCCGGGGGTGCTGGCGACCGCGCGAACCGCGCTCGTCGACCTGCGCGGCGATCTGGCGAAGCTCGGCATCGCCCATCACCGGATCGAGGCGCGCGTGCTGCGCCGCCTGGCCGGGCAGCTCAAGACCCACCACCCCGAACTCGCCCCGTCGGCCGAGGCCGCCGCCCGCGCGTCCGACGCATTCGCGCTGTGGCTGGAGGGCCGGCTGCCCCATGTTCCGGCCAAAGCGGGGATCGGCAAGGCCGAGTTCGACTGGTATCTGCGCCACGTCCTTCTCTATCCCTGGACCACCGACGAGATGATGGTGCTCGGCGAGCGCGAATGGGAACGCAGCATGGCGTTCCTGGCGATCGAGGAGCATGAGCATCGCGGCAGCCCGATGATCGCGCCAGTGACGAGCCTCGAGGCCTTCGAGGCGCTGCGCCGGGAGGCGGACACCGAGCTGCTCGCCTTTTTGAAGGCCAGGAAGATCTTCACCGTGCCCGACTGGCTGACCGTGCCGCCGCCCGAGGGCCCCTATATCATGCCCGCCAATCAGGATCCCGCGGCACCCGGCCCGTTCGATCCGCCGGTCACGCGCAATTTCTTCCGCGAGGCCGAGGACCGTGATCCGCGCAGCCTGCGCGCGCACAATCTGCCCGGCCATATCTTTGACAGCGCCTATCAGCAGCGCGACCGGCGTCCGCTGCGCGGGGGCGAGCGACTGGGCTTTCTCGACAGTGGCCGGCTTGAGGGCTGGGCCTTTTATCTGGAGGAAATGCTGCTCCAGGCCGGCTGGCTCGACACCCGGCCCAAGGCGCGCGAGATCCATTATGTGCTACAGGCGAACCGGGCCGCGCGGCTGCGCGCCGAGCTGCTCGCCCAGGCGAATGAATGGAGCTTCGACGAAGCACTCGCCTCGCTGACCGGGCGGACGCCGAAATGGATGGAGCTGACCGACGATACGGCGATCTACGACATGGCGCTCTATCTGCGGCAGCCGGGGCTGGGGCTGAATTATTATTTCGGCAAGCTGCAGGTCGAACAGCTGCTGGCCGAGGAACGCCATGCCAAAGGGGATGCGTTTGACCTGACGGCGTTTCACGACCGTTTCATCGCCGCCGGCGTGATCCCGATCGCGCTCATCCGCTGGGAAATGACCGGCAAGGACGATCAGGTCAGGAAGATGCGCTGACCGTCCATATGAAGCGGCCGATCCGACGGCGTCGGATCGGCCGTCCGGGCTTCAGGGTCGCCCGGTTCAGGGCGCGGGCTGGCGCGGGATCAGGTGCAGGCGCGTCTGGCGGCCGTCGATCCAGCGGAAGCTGTTGCCGTCGAAAAACCCGTCGACCTCGAGCGCGAACCGCACCTCCTGCCCGCCCCATTCGGGCACCTTGTGCATCGCGGCCAGCTCGATCGACCAGGCGGTGTTGGCGTTGATCCGGTAATCGCCCAGACCGGCCAGCGGCGCCTGGTTTTCCCACCGCCCGATCCACGGGCCGGCGCCATGGCCGTGCTGGCCGATCGGATGGCTGTAGATGATCGGCGTCAGCCCCGCTGCCAGCGCGTCCTTGCGCGCCGCCGCCAGCAGGGCGTTGCCGGTGATGCCGGCGCGGTAATGGCGCACAACAATGTCCTGCAGCCGGTTGGCCGCCGCCATGCCCGCGACCAGCCCGGCCGGGGCGGCGGTTTCGCCGGGGCGCAGCACATAGGCCAGCTGCTGGGTATCGGTCTTCAGCCCCAGATAGCCGGCACAGAAATCGACATGGACGAGATCGCCCGGCTCGATCGTGTCGACGCGCGGCACCGTCTGGTTGCCGATGGCCGGGCCGCCCTTTGCGGGCCGCTGGATCGAGACGCTGGGCTGGCACCAGCCATCCATTTTCCGCGCCGCCAGCTGCTCGCGATACCACCAGACCAGATCGGCGGTGGTCGTGACGCCGGGCACGATCGCCCGTTCCGACAGCCCTTCCTCAAGCAGCTCATGCGCCGCGCGCATGATCGCGGGGTAAACGGCCATGTCCTCGGGCGTGCGTGTTTCTAGCCAGCCGATCGCCAGCGTGTCGTGGCTGACCACCCGGTCCGCCAGCGGCCCCAGCGCGGCGAGCAGCTGGCGGTGCTGGCTGACGGTCAGCCCGTCGGCCAGCCCGGTTTCGTCGGAAATGTTGACGGCGATCTTCTTCGGGTCGCGCGCGCGCACCAGCTCGCCCAGCCGCGCCCATTGATCGGGCTGGGTTTCGGGATCCCAGGCGGCGGCGAAGAAATCGCCGACCGGATAGCGCGCGACCGCGAAGCGTTCGACCCCGCGCTCCGGCCCGGCATCGTGAAACACCAGCACCATCCGCCGCCGCGCCGACATCCAGGTGGCCGGCAGCATCGTGCGCAGCACCGGATCCTCGGCATATTCGCGCGCGACCACGATCCACATATCGACGCCGTGGCGGCGCATCAGCTGCGGCACCAGCTGATCCAGCCGCGCCCTGACCAGCCGGTCCTGCGCCTCGGCGCGCTGGCGCAGCATGGGGGTCGCCACCTCCGCCAGCGCGGCGGGACCAGACCCAAGACACAGAGAACCGAGAAGAAGCGCGGCCAGACGGGTCATCGCGTCACCTTTCGCGAAGTTTGCGACGTTCGAGGAAAAACGCATAATTGCGCGGCAGCAGCTTGTGTGCCTCGGGCACGCCCAGCTCCATGGCTGCACGATAGGCAAAGTTGCTGTCGGCCAGCAGCTCGCGGCCGATGGCGACCAGATCGGCCTGCCCCTGATCGACCGCCGCCGCCGCGATCTGCGACGTGACGATCAGCCCGACCGCCATCGTCGCCACCTCGGCCTCGCGGCGCACCCGCCCCGCCGCCGGCACCAGATATCCCGGGGCAGGCGGCATATCGGCCACGCCCGAACTGCCCCGCACCCCGCCCGACGAACAATCGACCACATCGACCCCGGCCGCCCTGAGCGCGGCAGCCAGGCGGACCATGTCATCGACCACCAGCCCGCCTTCGACGCCGTCATAAAGCGACAGGCGGTAGAAGATCGGCATGGTCGGCGGCAGCGCCGCGCGCAGCCGCGCCACGATGGCGAGCGGCAGGCGGAAGCGTCCCGCCTCGTCCCCGCCCCAGCCATCATTTCGGCGATTGCTGAGCGGCGAGACGAAACTGTGCAGCAGATAGCCGTGCGCGCCATGCACCTCGACAAAATCGAACCCGGCGGCAACGGCGCGCAGCCCGGCGGCGACGAACGCGTCGATCACCGCCTCGATCGCCGCCTCGTCCATCGCCAGCGGCACCGGCCAGCCATCAAGGAACGGCTCGGCGCTCGGCGCCAGCGCCTGCCACGCCCGGGGATCGTCGGCGGCAAGCGGCTGCGCGCCCTCCCACGGCACCGCAGCGCTGGCCTTGCGGCCGGCATGGGCAAGCTGGATCCCGACGGTGACGCCGTGATCGTGATAGGTGCCGACAATCTCCGCCAGCCCGGCGACATGCGCGTCGGACCAGATGCCCAGACAGCCCGGCGTGATCCGCCCTGCGGGCGTCACCGCCGTCGCCTCCAGCACCGCGCCGCCGATCCCGCCCAGTGCGAAACGGGCATGATGGGCGCGGTGCCAGGCCGTGGCGTGACCATCCTCGGCAACATACTGGCACATTGGCGACAGCATGATGCGGTTGCGGAAGGTCACGCCGCGACAGGCAAAGGGCGCGAACAGCGCCGTGTCCGGGTTCACGCGGCGGCGCTTTCCATGTCAGCGGAGCGCGCGTCGATATCGGCCATCAGCGCGTCGATCCGCTCGAAAATCGCCAGGATCGCCTTCAGCCGCTGCCGGCCCTCGTCGCCCAGCTCCGAAAAGCGGGTCAGCGGCGGGCGCACATCGCCGACCGGATGGCCGACCGCCGCCGCCAACGCCTTGGAATAGCATTGATGACCATAGGTCGGATGGCCTTCGGCGATGATCTTGTCAGCCTTGTGAACCAGCGCCTGGATCGCGGTCGCATCATGAATGCGGCCCTGCTCCAGCAGCTGCCACATCCGCGTCGTCGAATAGGGCAGATAATTGCCATAGGGGTTCACATAGCCGACCGCGCCGAGCAGGAAGCTCTCGACCGGGCGTTCGCCGGCGAACACGTTCATCTTGCCATGCGTCTGCTCGACAATGTCGAACACGCGGGCGACGTCCATGCTCGCTTCCTTGATGTAGCGGACCTGCTCGAACGCGTCGGTCAGCTTGGCGACCAGCGCCGCGCTCATGTCGCGGTTGGACGTGACCGGGTTGTTGTAGAGCATGATCGGCACGCTCACCGCCTCGCAGATCGCGCGGTAATAGGCGAAGATCTCGTCATCGGTCGGCGTGTAGTAGTAAGGGGGAATGATCATCAGCCCGTCGGCGCCCAGCGCCTCGGCCTCGCGGCTGAACGCGACCGCGCGCGGCGTATAGGCATCCATCGTGCCCACCAGCACATCCATCCGCCCGTCGACATGACGCACCGTTTCCTCGACGATCGTCCGCCGTTCTTCCGGGCTGATGGTCAGGAACTCGCCGGTCGTGCCGAGCATGATGATGCCGGGCACCCCGCATTCCAGCTGCCAGTCGATAAACCCCTTGAGCGCCCCCGTATCCACCGCAGCGCCGTCCGCATTGAACGGCGTGACCGCGACGGTGTAGCTGCCGCGGAATGTCTTCATTGGTCCCTGCTTTCTGAGCTGCGGCTCGGCCATCCTGTCCCGATGGCTTTGCCCATTGATGCGTTCTGCGAACATTTGTAACAATAGCGCCCACTTTTTGGCTGACAAGACGGGATCGATGCAAATGCTGCCAGCCCAGGCAAGATTTGATGGCCGCTGACGGCTTGATCACGGTCGGCGGCGGTGCCGGCGCCGATGATGTGATCGTCATCGGCGGCGGGATCGCCGGCTGCGCGACCGCCTGCTATCTGGCGCGCGACGGCGTCCGCGTCCGGCTGGTCGAACAGGCGGCGGTCAACGGCCTGGCCTCGAGCGCCAATGCCGGCAGCCTGCATGCCCAGATCCCGCACGATCCGTTCCGGCATCTGGGGGCCGACTGGGCACGCCGCTTCAGCCCGGCCGTCCGGCTGTTCATCGCCTCGCTCGGCATCTGGAAGACGCTTGAGACCGATCTGGGGCCGATCTGGAAATCGGCTTTGGCGGCGGGTTGCTGGTCGGTGCCGATGCGACCGAAATGGCGGAGATCGAAGAGAAGGCGGAGATCGAGCGGGCGGCTGGCCTGCCGGTCGAGCTGCTCGACGAACGCGCCGTGCGGGCGCGCGCGCCCTATCTGGCGCAAAAGATCATCGGCGGTGCCTTTTGCCCCATCGAAGGCAAGGCCAACCCGCTGCTCGTTGCCACCGCCTATGCCACGGCCGCCCGCGCCGCCGGTGCGGTGATCGAAACGCATGGCGGCCCGGCAACGATCCGGCGCGACGGGCAGCTCTACACCGTCGCCGCCGGCGGGCGCGCATGGCAGGCCCCGCGCATCGTGATCGCGGCCGGGTCCGAAACCGGCACGCTGGCGGCGGCGCTTGGGGCAAAGCTGGCGATCGAGGCGTTTCCGATCCAGGTGAGCGTGACCGAGCCGGCGGAGCCGCTGGTCCCGCACCTCGTCTATTGTGCCGGTGAAAAGCTGACGATGAAGCAGACCCGTATCGGCAGCATCCTGATCGGCGGCGGCTGGGCGGCGGATCTCGATCAGGCCGGACGCCCGGTCGTCAGCATCGACAATCTGTCGCGCAACCTGGCGGTTGCCTGCGGCGTCGTGCCGGGCATTGCCGGCCTGCGCCTGGTGCGCAGCTGGGCGGCGTTCGTGAACGGCACGGCGGACTGGCTGCCGATCCTCGGCGAACTGCCCCAGTCGCCGGGCGCGTTCGTCAACTATGTTCCGTGGATGGGCTTTACCGGCGGCCCGGCGGCTGCCCGGTCGATTGCCAGCCTTGTCCAGGGCAAGCCCTGCCCGCTGGGGCTCGATCTGCCGGCCTTCAGCCCGCGTGGCGGATGATCGAGCCGATGAACGACCGCGTCCGCGCCTGAACGGGCGCGGCAAAAATCTGCTCCGACGTGCCGGTCTCGACGACCTGGCCTGCATCCATCATCACCACGCGGGTCGAGATTTCACGCACGAACGCCATTTCATGGCTGACGAGCAGCATGGTGATGCCGCTGCCGGCGAGCGTCCGGATGGTGTCGAGCACCTCGCCCACGCGTTCGGGGTCGAGCGCCGAGGTGACTTCATCGAGCAGCAGGATTTCCGGCTCGACCGCCAGCGCGCGGGCGATCGCCACCCGCTGCTGCTGCCCGCCTGACAGCTGTTCGGGATAATGGTTGCGGTGATCGGCCATGCCGACACTGGCGAGCAGTTCGAGCGCGCGCGCCTCTGCCTCGCGCCGGGGCACGCCATGCACCTTGATCGGCGCGATCGCGACATTGCCGAGCGCAGTCATGTTCTGGAACAGATTGAACTGCTGGAACACGATCGACATGCGCCGCCGCAGCGCGCGCAGCCCCGCCCGATGCCCGTAATCCACCCCCTCGCCCGCCACGCAGACGGTGCCGCCATCGGGCGGCGTCAGGCCGATCAGCACGCGCAGCAACGTGCTCTTGCCCGATCCGGACGGGCCGATCAGGCTGACCACCTCGCCCTTGTCGGCGGACAGGGTGACGCCGTGCAGCACCGGTTTGCCGCCATAGCTGGCTTTCAGGTCATGGATGTCGAGATGGTGCAAGTCGGGTCTCCAGCCGCCGCGCCAGCCGCCCGAGCGGCCAGGACAGCGCGAAGTAGAGCAGCAGGACCGCGCCGAAGCCGAGCGACGGCGGATAGCCGCGGTTGACAAGGATCTTGCCGGCAAAGGTCAGTTCGACAACGCCCAGATAAGAGGCGAGCGACGTGTCCTTGACGAACATGACCATGAACGCCGCCGCCGGCGGCAGGATCACCCGCCAGCTTTGCGGCAGCACGACCAGAAACAGCGTCTGGCCGGCCGAGAAGTTGAGCGCTTCGGCCCCTTCGACCTGCTGGCGCGGGACCGAATCCAGCCCGGCGCGGATGATTTCGGACAGATAGGCCGTTGCCGCCAGCGTGATCGCGACCGTCGCAATCCCCAGCAGCGACAGCCCGGGCGCGAGGATCTGGGTCGCGAACAGCACCAGGATCAGGATGACGAGAAACGGCAGCCGGCGGAATGTCTCGACCGCCAGCATGGCGATGAACCGCGCCGGGGCCAGCGCGCGCAGCCGCGACCGCCGCAGCACGGCAATCCCCATGCCCAGCATGAAACCGAGGCCGCAGCCGATCACCGTCATCCACAGCGTGCGGATGAGCGCGCCAAACAGGAACTCGGCGGTGCCGAGCGAAAAGAAACGCGGCGCGGCGGCCAGGATCGCATCGATCATCGGCCGCCTCCCGCCGGGACCCGGAACAGCGCCCGGCCGACCGAGGCCAGCGCGGCCGAGGCGATCAGGGTCAGCGCGATGTAGATCAGCCCGGCGATCGTGAACGTCTCGATCGTGCGCAGGCTGGCGGTGCTGATGTTGATCGCCCGGCCGGTCAGTTCCTCGACCCCGAACAGCGCGGCCATCGAACTGCCCAGCACCAGCACGATGAAGAAGGACGCGAGCGGGCGATAGACGGTGCGCATGACGTGCGGCAGGATGACGTGGACGAGCAGATCGGCCCGGCCCAGCCCCAGCACCGCGGCCGCCTCCAGTTCCGACCGGCGCACCGAGGCGACACCCGCCCGGATGATTTCGGTCAGATAGGCACCGGCATTGAGCGTCAGGCCGATGGCGACCGCCGTGAACGAGCCGAGTTTGATCCCCGCATCGGGCAGCGCGTAATAAAGCAGGAAAATCTGCACGAGCGCGGGCGTGTTGGTGAACAGCGCGACATAGCCGCCGACGCCGCGCCGCAGCCCCGCGCCGCCGTACAGCAGCGCCACCGCACCGGCGAGGCCGATCGCCGCCCCTGCCCAGAAGGCGATGAACGCGATCTGCAACGACACCAGCGCCCCGCCCAGCAGATAGGGCAGCCGGGCCAGCACCGGTGCCCAGTCGAGCCGGTATCCGGGCGCGGTCGCCGCAGCGGCCGGGCGCGGCAGCAGCGCCGGTGCGATCTGCGCCGCGCCCACGGCCACGCTCATGTCCGCGCCGTAATGACGCCGCCACAGCCCGGCGACGGTGCCGTCGCGGTGCAGGCGGTGCAGCGCCCGGTCGAGCGCGACCTGCAGCCCCTGATTGCCCTTGGCGACGCCGATCCCGCACCAGGCGGCAAAGATCGGTTCGGGCAGGACGCGCCATTTCACATCGGGGTAAAGCCGGGTGAAGCCGAGGAAGAAATCGGTATTCTCGACCAGCGCATCCGCCCGCCCCTGGGCGATGGCGCGGATCGCATCGGCATTGCCGTCGACAAGCAGGCGGCGCGGTGCCGGCAGCTTGCCGCGCAGCACCTCGACCGACTGGTTGCCGCGCATGTTGACCAGGGTGATGTCGGCGCGGTTCAGATCTTGCCAGCGCGACGCGGTGACGCGATCGGTGGTGATCACGCCCATTGCCTCGGAATGAAGCGGGATGGTGAAATCGATGAGCGCCTGCCGCTCCGGCGTGATCGTCAGCGCGCCCATCGACGCATCGATCCGGCCCGAAACGAGGAACGGCACCCGCTGGGCGGCCTCGGTCGGCACCAGCGCGAGCCGGACGCCGAGCGCGGCCGCCAGCCGGCGGGCAATATCGACGTCAAAGCCGCTCAGCTGATTGTCGTCGCCATAGCTGCTCATCGGCGGGAAATTGGGATTGACGCCGATCCGGATCTCGCCCGACCGGCGGATCTCGTCGATCGTGCGCGCCGACGCCGGCACGGTCGCAAGGATCGCCAGCGCAACCAGCATCAGGCGCAACAGCCGGACGATCATGGCCGCGCCAGCGATGCGATTTCGCCGATGGTCACCGGCTTGAACGGCGCGCGCGGCGCAAATCCGGCCGGCCCCTGCGCCGCCGCCAGCCGCGCCTCGATCAGCGTCGTGCAATAACGCCCGCCACAGGCCCCCATGCCGGCCCGCGTCGCCCGCTTGATCGCCGCCAGATCGGCAGCCCCAGTCTCAACCAGCGCGTCGACGGCTGCGGCGGTCACGCTTTCGCACCGGCAGACCAGTGCCTCACCCTGCGGTTCGGGCAGGCGCGGCACGGCATAGACACGCCACAGCGCCGCCTGAAACCGGCGGTGCCGGGCCAGATCGGCCCGCGCCCGGCCGACATCCGGCGCGGGCAGTGAAACCCCGAGTTCGGCGGCGATGGCAGCGGCGGCGATCACGCCCTGAGCAAGCGCAATGCGGGCGCCGCCAAGGCCGCCGCCATCGCCGATCACCCGCACGCCTGGCACCGACGTCGCGCCATCATCGTCGCGCACGACCATCAGCCCGCCGCGCGGATCGGTGGCAACCGCGCAGCCGAGCGCGCGTGCCGCCTCGACCTGCGGCAGGAAACCATAGCCAAGGCACACGGCATCGACCGCAAAGCTGCGGACCGTGGCCGGATCAGGCGCGCCATCCGCGCCGATCCGGGCAATCTCGACCGACTGGACGCGCCCCTCGCCGGCCATGCGCGTCACCACATGGCCATGAAATGTCGGCACGCCGTTCAGGCGCAGCCGGGCGGTCATCCGCACGCCATCGGCGACCAGCCGGGGGGCGGACAGCGCCATCCGCGCCAGATCGGCAGCGTTCCGGGCACCGGGGGCCGCCGCCGCCTCGACCAGAGCCACCACCTCGACACCCGCCCCGCCAGTTCGCTCGCGACCTGCACGTTGAGCGGGCCGTTGCCGGCCACAAGCACGCGGCGGCCGGGCGCGCTTGCATAGGCACGCAGCAGCGTCTGTGCGGCACCCGATGTCATCACCCCCGGCAACGTCCAGCCGGGCACGGCCCAGGGCCGCTCATAAGCGCCCATGGCAAGCACCAGCCGCCGGGGCCGGACGGCGCGGGCGCGCTGCCCATCGGCCAGATACACGACCGGCGCCCCATCCGCCGCCAGGCTGGCCGCCCACAAGGTCGCGCCGTGCAGGGAGGTGACGCCCGCAGCCCCGGCCTCGGCGACCAGCTGCCGCCCTCGCGCGACTGGCGGTCGAGCCTGGCCTCGTCGACGGCAAAACCGGTGCCGGGCTGCTTGAAATACTGGCCGCCGGCCTTGTTCCGTTCATCGGCCACAATGACCGCAAGGCCAGCCCGCGCCAGCCCCCGCGCCGCCGCCAGCCCGGCCGGCCCCGCCCCGATGACCAGCACGTCAGGCGTCAACGCCGTATCGGGTTCCAGGCCCTCCGCTGCGGGCGGCGATGCGGTCCGTGCCGGCGCGCGCGCGACGACCTGTCCGGGCCGGGCCATCGCCATGCAGGCCCGGGCGACCTCGCCGTCGATCACGACGCGGCATTCGCCGCACACGCCCATCCCGCACCACAGGCCGCGCGGCGCGCCGCCCGCGGTCGTCCGCATCGCGGCTTCGCCGGCATTGATCAGGGCCGCAGCGACGCTTTCGCCGGGCCACGCATCGATGTCCCGCCCCTCGAAGCTGATCGAGAACCGGTCGCGGCGCGCGAGTCCAGGCAGGTCGACACGCATTCAGCGGATATAGGTCGCGCCATTGACGTCGAGCGTCGCGCCGGACAGCTGCGGGGCGGCACCGCTGGCGAGGAACGCGACGATCCGTGCGACTTCGGCCGGATCGACCCATTCGCCGCTCGCCAGCGTCGCCGACACCTTGTCTTCGCCGCCCTGGGTCGCGGCAAACTCTTCCGACAGGCGCGTGCGCACGACACCGGGAGCGACCACATAGGCGCGGATATTCTGCCGGGCATAGCTGCGCGCGACCGACTGGGTGGCCGAGCGGACCGCCGCCTTGGACGCCCCATAGGCAATCGTCGCCGGATTGGTCACGCCGCGCTGCGCCGCCCAGCTGGAGATGGTGACGATGTCGCCGCCGCCCGCCTCCAGAAAATGATTGACCGCGGCGCGGATCAGCCGTGCCGGGGCGCGGACATTGACGTCGAGCGCCCGATCCCATGCCCCTTCAAACGCGGCGTCGTCAGCATCAAAGCCGCCGTCGAACGGCATGGTCGCGGCATTGTTGATCAGCACGTCGATGCGCCCGCGCCAGTCGAGCGCGCGACGCCAAAGCTCCAGCGTCGCCGCGCGCTCGCCAAGATCGGCTGGAATGGCGATCGCCTGGCCGGGTGCGGCGGTCGCGATCGCGCGCTCGGCCCCGGCCAGGTCGCCGCCATAATGGGCCACGACAAACGCCCCGCCGCCGAGCAGTTCGCGCGCGATTTCAGCGCCGATCCCCTTGGATGCGCCGGTGACGAGAATGGTTTTGCCATGCAGCGATGCGGTCATGTGACAAAACCTAGACGAACGCATTTTGCTCGTAAAGCGAACTTTTGGGCGCTATGTGAACAAAAAAACATCGGCCGGCATCGGCCGGCGCAACGAGGATGGCATGACGTACGAAGCCGAAGCAAAGCTGTTTGTCGATGGCGCATGGCAGGGCGTCGAAGGGCGGGAAGCGCGCCCGGTCATGAACCCCGCCACGGGCGCGGTGCTGGGCGAGGTGCCGCTCGCCACCCCGGCCGATCTGGATCGGGCCCTGGCAGCCAGCGCGCGGGGCTTTGTGCGGTGGCGCGACACCGATCCGGGCGAGCGGGCGCGCGTGTTGCGCGCGGCGGCGGCGCTGATGCGGAACCGCGCCGATGCGATTGCGACGACGCTGACGCGCGAACAGGGCAAGCCCATCGGCGAAGCGCGCGGCGAGGTGGAGGCAAGCGCCCAGCTGCTCGATTTCTATGCGGGCGAAGCGACGCGCATCGAGGGCCGGGTGCTGATGCGCCCGACCGGCGCGCGCTCGATCGTCATCCGCCAGCCGGTCGGCCCGGTCGCGTCGTTCACGCCGTGGAACTTCCCCGTCTATCTGATGATCAAGAAACTGGCCCCGGCGCTTGCCGCCGGCTGTTCGGTGATCGCCAAGCCGCCGGAGGAAACGCCCGGCTGCACCACGGCGGCGATGGCCTGCCTGATCGATGCCGGGGTGCCGGCCGACGTTGCGCAACTGGTGTTCGGCGATCCGGACATGGTCAGCCGCCATCTGCTCGGCTCGCCGGTGATCCGCGCGATCAGCTTTACCGGGTCGGTGCCGGTTGGCCGGCATCTGATGAAGCTTGCCGCCGACGGGCTGAAGCGGGTGACGATGGAACTGGGCGGCCATGCCCCGGTGCTGGTGTTCGACGATTGCGATCTGGAACGCACGCTTGATCTCGTCGTCCCGCAGAAGTTCCGCAATGCCGGGCAGGTCTGCGTGTCGCCGACGCGCTTCTATGTCCAGGCCGGCATCTATGATCGGTTCGTCGCCGGCTTTGCCGACCGCACCCGCGCGATCCGCATCGGCGACGGGCTGGATCCGGCGACGGCGATGGGGCCGCTCGCCCATCAGCGCCGGCCGGCGGCGGTCGGCGCGCTGGTCGAGGATGCGGTGCTGCGCGGTGCCGTGCTGGCAGCGGGCGGCCAGCGGTCCGGCGACGGCTATTTCTACCAGCCGACCGTGCTGGCCGGAGTGCCCGCCGATGCGGAGGTGATGCGCCAGGAGCCGTTCGGGCCGGTCGCGCTGATCCGCCCCTTTGCCGACGAGGCGGAGGCGATCGCCGAGGCGAACCGGCTGCCTTATGGCCTGGCCTCGTTCCTGTTCACGGAAAATGGCCGCCGCGCCAACCGCGTTGCCGACGCGATCGAGGCCGGTATGGTCGGCGTGAACGGCTTTGCGATCAGCAATGCGGATTCGCCGTTCGGCGGCGTCAAGGACAGCGGCTTTGGCAGTGAGGGCGGCCGCGAGGGACTGGACCCGTTCCTGTTCGTCAAGGCGATCCACCAGGCCTGAGCGGGGAACGCCGATGCGCAACAAAATCTATGACTCGCCTGCCGCCGCGCTGGACGGCGTGCTGTTCGACGGGATGACGATCATGTCGGGCGGCTTCGGGCTGACCGGCAATCCCGAAAGCCTGATCCCGGAAATCCGCGCGGCCGGTGTGCAGCGGCTGACGGTCATCTCGAACAATGCCGGGGCGAACCGATTTGGTTTGTGGATGCTGCTCGAAAGCCGCCAGATCGCCAAGATGATCGCCTCTTACATCGGTGACAACACATTGTTCGAACAGCAATATCTGTCTGGCGAACTGGAGCTTGAGCTGACTCCGCAGGGCACGCTGGCGGAACGGATCCGGGCCGGTGGCGCGGGCATTCCCGCATTCTACACGCCAACCGGCGTCGGCACGCTCGCGGCCGAAGGCAAGCCGGTCGAGACGTTCGACGGCATTGCCTATGTGCGCGAACGCTGGCTGCGCGCCGATCTGGCGATCATCAAGGCGTGGCGCGCCGATGCGGCCGGCAACCTGGTGTTCCGGCGCACCGCGCGCAACTTCAACCCCGACATGGCGACCGCCGCCCGCGTCACGGTCGTCGAAGCAGAGGAGATTGTGCCGGTGGGCAGCATCGACCCCGATCATGTCCATACGCCTGGGATCTATGTCGACCGCGTCGTCAAAAGCACGATCAACGCCAAGCTGATCGAAAAACGCACGACCCGCCCGGCGGAGACCGCCTGATGCCCTGGACCCGTGACCAGATGGCCGCGCGCGCGGCGCAGGAGCTGCGCGACGGTTTTTACGTCAACCTTGGCATCGGCATTCCGACACTGGTCGCCAACCATGTCCCGGCCGGCATCGACGTGACATTCCAGTCGGAAAACGGGCTGCTGGGGATCGGGCCGTTCCCGCTGGAGGAGGAGGTTGATCCCGATCTGGTCAATGCCGGCAAGCAGACGGTGACCGCGACCGACGATGCCAGCTTTTTCTCCTCGGCCGACAGCTTCGCGATGATCCGCGGCGGCCATATCGATCTGGCCGTGCTCGGCGGGATGCAGGTGTCGGCCGCCGGCGACCTCGCCAACTGGGCAATCCCGGGCAAGAAGGTGAAGGGGATTGGCGGCGCGATGGATCTGGTCGCGGGGGTGCGCCGCGTGATCGTGGTGATGGAGCATCTGACGCGCGATGGCCTGCCCAAGATCGTTGAACGCTGCACCCTGCCCCTCACCGGCGCCGGCTGCGTCGATCTGATCGTCACCGATCTGTGCGTGCTTGCCTGCGACAAGCCGGGGCTGCGCCTGATCGAATGTGCGCCGGGGATCAGCGCCGATGACGTGCGCGCCGCAACAGCCGCATCATTGTCGGTGGATTAGGGCAGAACCGGCCGGTGGGTGCTGCCGGTCACATGCCGGTTTCCCTTGGCCCTGCAACCGGCTTTGCTGCACGACGTCACAGGCCATAAGTCAGAGGATCATCATGCACACACACAGGCTGGATCGCGCGTTCGGGCCCTTTGGCAAGCGGCTGCGCCACTGGCCGCATGTGCTGGCCGCCGGTGCCCTGGGCCTCGCGGCGGCCCCGGCATTCGCCTTCGCCCCCGCTCCCGCCCCCGCTGGCGACGCACAGGCAACCGCCCCGAAAGCGGCGGCCGCGCCATCGGTGCAGCGCCTCGCGACCTTGCCGATGCTGACCGGGACGACGCCGTCGGCGCCGCGCTGGTCCCCAGACGAGAAGAAGATCGCGTTCCTGTGGAATGATGGCGGCTGGCCGTTTCGCGATGTGTGGGTGGCCGACGCCGCCGGCGGCGCGCCGCGCCGGCTGACCCGGCTGGAGGGGGACAGTCCCGCCAAGTCGGTCGCCTTCGGCACCCAGCGGCCGACCGGCACCAGCCTTGATGCCCTTGCCCGCGAGATGGACCAGCGCGAGCGCGGCGGCGTTGGCGACCTCGTCTGGGCACCGGACGGCAAGAGCATCTATTTCGCCTTTGGCGGCGCGATCCACCGGGTCGGCGTGACGGGCGGCGAGGTCAAGGCGATCACCAGCGCCGGGGCGGGCAAATCGGCCCTGCGACTGTCCCCCGACGGGCGCTGGCTGTCCTATGTCGAGGTCGGCGACCTGTGGCTGCTCAACCTGGCGACCGGCGAAACCCGGCAGGCGACCCGCATCGGCGCGCCGGGCATCGGCACGGTCGCGATCGGTGCGATGGTCGGCCCCGATGCGGCGATCACCGCCTATGAGTGGTCGCCGGCGTCGGACCGGATCGCCTTTGTGCACACCGATCGCCGCCAGGTCCGCGTGGTGCCGTTTCCGTCCTATCTGCAGGGCGATGAGCCGATCCTGCACAAGGTCCGGCGCTCCTATCCCGGCGACACGCTCGAAACCCGCCGCGTCGGGGTGCTGACGCTGGGCGCGCAGGATCCGGCCTTTGTCAGCCTGCCTGACGCGGACAAGCGCTCGATCCTCGACTGCGAATGGTCTCCGCGCGGCGACCGGCTGCTGATCCAGAGCGATTCCGACGATGCCGAACATCGCTGGATCCATGTCGCCGATGCGCGCGACCTGAGCGTCCGCGAAATCCATCACGATCAGCGGCCGCGGCGCATTTATTCGATGTTCGAGGCCGAATGGAGCGCCGACGGGCGGGAGATCTTCATGATCTCCGATGCCGACCGATATTACCGGATTGCCGCGATCCCGGCCGATGGCGGCAAGCTGCGCCCCGTCACCCCCGACAGTTTCGACGTTGCCGGCAACATCAAGACGATGCGCGGCAGCGGCGACCTGCTGTTCCTCGCCGCCGCCCCGACACCCTATGAGCGCCAGCTCTACCGCATCCCGGCCAAGGGCGGCACGCCGGTGCGCGTGACCAGCAGTGCAGGCACGCACGAGCCCAGCTACAGCCCGAGCGGCGCGAACATCGCGCTCGTCTCCGGCAGCGACCAGAGCCCGCCCGAGCTGTTCGTCACCTCGGCGCGGGGCGGTGGCGAGCGGCGGCTGACGCGGTCCCCGATCAAGGGGTTCGATGATTTCAAATGGGCGGGCGCGCGCTATGTCAGCTTTCCCAGCCGCGCCGGCGACTTTCAGGTTCATGCGCGGATCATCGCGCCGCCCGATCTCGATCCGTCGAAATCCTATCCCGTCATCATCGGCAACATCTATTCGAACACCGCGCGCAACAACTGGCTGACCGCGCGGCCGATCGGCCTGCTCCAGCAGCATCAGGTGCTGGCCAAGGACTATATCGTCGTCCAGGTCGATCTGCGCGGCAGCCTGGGCTATGGCGTCTCATTCCGCGAGGCGTTCCAGGGGGATTGGGCCGGCGGGGATCTGGACGACCTGCTGGGCGCGGTCGATTACCTGACCAGCCTGCCCTATGTCGATCCCAAGCGGATCGGCATCTGGGGCAACAGCTATGGCGGGCTGATGACGCTGGCCGCGCTGTTCAAGCATCCCGGCGTGTTCGCCGCAGGGGTGGCCGGCGCGCCGGCCGTCGATCCGCCCCGGTTCCTCGGCAGCGACCAGCATCTGTCGCGCTATCCCAAGGACAGGCCGGAAGTGTTCACCGAACAGAGCCTGCTGAAATATGGCGAAAATCTGCGGGACCCGCTGCTGTTCCTGCACAGTTTCCACGACGATATCGTGCCGCTGCTCACCACGCTGCAGATGTCGGAAAAGCTGATGCACCTGGGCAAGAAGTTCGAAATGGCCATCCCCTCCAACACCGGCCATTGGTGGGCCGGCCGCGAACATTACGCCGCCTATACGCTCGGCTATCTGCAGGATTTCCTCGACGAGCATGTCGGCCCCGGCGCGCGGGAAAAAGATGCGCGCTAAAGGCGGCAGCCCCCCCCGGCCGACACGGGCTACGGTTGGCTCCGTTCTGGCGCTCGGTGCGCTGGTGGCATTGACGGGCGGCGTGTCGGACCCGGAGGCGGGGCGTGGCAATGGACGAGCCGCATCTGACGGTGACGCGGCCGCGAGCGGGGGTAATCCGGTGCGAGCCAGGCGGGACAGTGGGTAGGTGTACCGTCACTGCTCCCCGGAACACTTAGGGTTGCGTCATTAACTAATTCCGCCCGCCGTATCTAAGATTGGCCAATTCCGTATTAACGGGGTCGAATTGATCGACATCATCCATCCACGGTATCTTTTTATCAATCGATTTTTGTGGCTTGTCTGATGTTGTGCAAACATATGCACGGCGTATTTTGTATACACCGCCAAACTCATTTTTCAGTTCCTCAGAACTCAGCCTCTTCACGGACTTTCTATTATTTATGTCCGAAAAGTATATAAGGTCTGGATGTTTTTTTGGCTCGACGAGCTTGCAGACCGGCCTGGCTTTCAGGTCAGAAATAGCCGTTTTTGGATCGCCTAACGAATGAAGAGGTCGCTGAGACCAGATCAGTGTGTGTAGAGGCCCGCTGTTGCCAGATTGACCAGAAACAAGCGCAAACAGGGTTATCCCATTCGGGAGGTCCACGAAGGGGACGTCTCCGGTTAAATATATCTTCTGGCCACCGTCGATGTTTTCGTGCACAGGAATATTGTAACCATGAATATTCATGACGGACGAGCCGGAGCGCAGGCCATCCGGAGTGCTCACCTCGACGGTGTATCGGAAGTTAACTGACCCAAGATCGCTGCAGCTCGACATGAGTGCAATGATCGGGGCCAATGGAAGAAGCCGTCGGTTCATGAACTGCGCCCTTTGCGGCATGGTTTGCACGATCTAGCACTGCGGACCAGAGGGGATTCAGTCCGGACTGAACGGGATATTCAGCCATCGCGTTGGCGGAGGTCGTCGCATTCATCCGTCGACCAATCCGGCCGTCTCGACCGCGCCGGGTCTGCGAGCGGCTCCAGCCCTTGAGGGGCAGTTTGAGAATGGGTGAGCGTCAGGGAAATGGGTCATTCATTTCCGGGATGCAGGTTCCGGCGAGCGGTGGCCCGATGACCGAATGAGAGAAACACGCGAAGCTGTCGATCACCTGGCCGGTCCTGGCCGAATCATCGAAGCGCGGTCATAGGTCCATGGCTGATCCTGGCCAGGCGCTGCTCGCTTTGCGCACCTGCCCACTTCCAGCGATTACTTCGATACTGCCAGCTTCGGCTGCGATGTGTCCGGCGAACGACGTGACGAAGGTTCTCAGGCTCGTGAGGTCTGGCATGTCCTCATATTCTCGACGAGTTTCCGTAACTCCCGCCGTCGAAGAGCATCGACTGGAATGAGGGCGTTCGAACCGCAGAATGGCCCTTGCCGTTCAGGATATCACAGGATGTTTGCGACCGCGAACGGTGGTGGCGGAGCGGGAGGGATTCGAACATTTCTAATAACTCACTGTTTGATTGAGAAAAGACCGGAGATTTTCAAAAGCGATACCCCCAGGCACGTCCCCTGATCCGGGTGGTTGGGGGATGGCATGGCGGCACCGGGGTACCGCCATGCGTATTTATGCCATTTGCGGGGGCCGGTTGTCACCTCGCACGGTGTGCCAGGCTTCCCGAGCTCGGTCGTCGCGGCACTGCCGCGGGGAGATCGCTGGGGCACGGGCGGCTGTCCTGCGCCTCGCGATAGTGCTGCCAGGCGGCATGCATCGCGCGGTTGCCGATATCGGTCGGCAACTCCCGATCGAACTCGGCAAAGCCGAATTGTCCCAGCCTGCGCGGCAGGGCGATGAGGTGGACATGCGGCGGGTTGGGCGAACCGCTCACGCTGGGCGTGTGCAATATGGCGATCACCGGCACCTCGCGCGCGCCGACCAGCACGGCATGGGCGAAACCGCGCGCCAGCTCCCATGGCACATGAAAGTTGGCCGCATGCGGGAACCGCAGCGTGATCTGCGCGAACGCGCTTGCTTCCCAGCCGGGCAGCGCCAGCTCGTACATGCGCACGAGATGCTCGATCGCCATGTAATCGGACGATGCGCGCGGCGGCAGCAGCAGATCGATTTTGGGCGCGGTATGGCGGTGTGATCCGGCCGTGTCCGGAACCGGACAGAGCTTGCGCTCGACATAATCGAGGAGCCCGGTCCGGGGGCCTTCGCCGACATAATAGCCGCGCACAAAGCCGAAATCGTCGAACACGCCGCCCCCGTCGGGAAAGGTGCGCAGCCGGGCGGGCGGCACGTGCGTGACGGGTCGGGGAGCAGCGGGTTCCGGTCCCCGTGCGGCGGCCGGTGTCTTCCAGCGATGCTTCGCCATCAATACCATCCCTGCCGGGCAACGGCGAGCAGGAGCCGGGCGCGGGCATGGCCCTGCTGCCGGACGCGCTCGTCATGCGCAAATGGGCCATGGTCGCTGGCCTCGATCCCCTGCTTGCCGATCAGGAAGCATCTGCCCTGCCCCTCTGGCGGCACGAGCCAGACGCCGGCATCGGCGGTCTCGAGCCACAGCCGGTAGCCGCAGTGCCACGCGCCGTCGCCCCGCAGGCGGATGTCGAACACCGCTTCATGGCCCGCATCTGGCCGCACGATCAGCGCATCGAGATCGATGAGCTTTTGCAGCATCCCGGCTTCATAATGCAGCAACGGGGCGTGGCAGGCCGTGCCGCAGATCAGCAGCCGGGCCAGCGGCATGATCAGGCAGTTTGCGAGGCGCGGATCTTCGATTCCGGCATCGCGCAGCACGGGGCCGCCGATGGTGAGTGCGGCGGCATCCATCAGGCGGCGCACCAGCTTGCGGGGGGTAGGCGCAGGCGCAAATGCCTGCTGACACGTCATTTTCATTATATGCTCTCGGTTGGCGCGCGACGGCTGAGCTTCACGGTCGCGGCGGGAGGATTTTCATCTCTTTCGCTCAGCTACCCTCCACCTTCCTTTCCTTTACCGGGGTCTGCGCCGGTCCCGCGGCGAACGCGCACGCCTTCATGGCGGCGATACTCTAGGCGATTATGCACTTTACAAACCCAAGCCGATTTGGGATAGAACGCTCATCAACGGAGCATTTCACCATGTCGGTTCTCTCTTCCCCCTACTTCCACGATGAAGCCAAGGCTTTCGAGTATCTGGAAAGCGTCGTGTGGGCGGATGGAGTTGCCTGCCCGCACTGTGGCACGGTCGGCGGTCGCGTCTATGATCTGTCGGGCGTTCGTTCGAAGCCCAGCGCCAAGAACCCAGAAGGCGTCGTTCGCCACGGTTTGAAAAAGTGCGGTGAGTGCCGCAAGCAGTTCACCGTCAAGGTTGGCACTGTGTTTGAGCATGCCCGCATGCCGCTGCACAAGATGCTCCAGGCCGTGCATCTGATGGTGTCGAGCAAGGAGGGCATCAGCGCCCACCAGCTTAGCCGCATTCTCGAAGTGCAGTATAAGAGCGCGTGGTTTCTCGCCCACCGTATCCGCGAAGCCATGCGCTCTGGTGATCTGGCACCATTTGGCGGCGAAGGTGGCATCGTTGAAGTCGATGAAACCTTCATCGGTCGCATCAAGGGCGCTCCCAAGAAGCGCGCGTTTCACCACAAGATGAAGGTGCTGGCGCTGGTTGACCGTGATAGCGGCAAGGCTCGCACCATGGTTGTCGATGACGTGACCGCCAAGACCCTGATGCCCATCGTGATTGCCAACGTTGCCCGCGAAGCGATCATCATGACGGACGAACACAAGGCCTATCGCACCATCGGCAAGCACTTTGCCGGTCATGGCACCACCAACCATAGCGCAGGCGAGTATGTGGACCCGGAATATCCCGTGATCCACAGCAACACCGTCGAGGGCTATTTCAGCATTTTCAAGCGCGGCATGAAGGGCATCTATCAGCACTGCGGCGAGCAGCATCTGCACCGCTATCTGGCAGAATATGAGTTCCGCTATAACAACCGCGTCGCCAACGGTGTTGATGATCGCCAAAGGTCGCGTAATGCGGTTGCGGGAATTGTCGGCAAGCGGCTCACGTATCGGATATCTCACGAGCGGTAACGCTCGAAAAATCCCGTCAGAACAAGACCTTGCGCTTAAGCCATTTCAGCTTGAATTTTCCTTCTGAATCAGCTATCTAAGGTAGGTCAGAAAGGGTCTGTTCGCGACTGACTATTCGGGCACTGCCCGCCCTGCGATTTGTCCCAGCTTGAGTGTGGACGATGAGGGCGGGCAGACCATCAAAGCAGCTTGTTTAGTGCTTCGGAAACACTTTTCATATGCTTGTCCGGGAAGAGCTTAAGGCCGAATCTCTTGCCGTGCTTCTGGTATAGCGTGGGGCTAATGTTCCTAAAGAACCTGTCGTCGGTCATGCCCAGTGATTTCGGCTCGATGGCTGCCGTAAATGAAGACGCAGCAATGTCAGCTAAGTGCAGCGGTTTTTCGTTCTCATGCTTTAATACCACAGGCTCGGCTTCGGAGATCACCCCCCATTCCGCACGGCAGTTATGTGCGCCAAGCCTGAGCTTTTTGAGGTAAGCGAACATTTCGTCGTATGGATACATTCGTTGCTCAGACAGAACGAGGGAACATTTGCCATTCTGCCCTCCTGGCATCTGCGCAGCATCACGGACCGCCCAGGAAATTCGCTCAATGAGCATTTTTAACAGATAGTTATACTCGTTGGCATGATTTTCTCTGATATGCGTTCCCGCCAAGGATGGCTTGTGAATTGCTACCATGCACGTGCAGATTTTGGCCTTGCCCATTTGCTGGCTAAGGGCAAATCGGCCCTTCGCGTTTTCTTCGGAAAATTTGCGAAAAGGCTTGGCACTGTTCAAAAGCTCACGCGATTTGTCGAACAGCCCCATGACCTCACTAAGGCGGCTGTCACGCACGATGACAGCGGCGATCCCAAGGAACTGGCTAGACCCATCGCCAAACTTGCTGCCAGAGCAGCCGCTCTCGTCGACGTAGGCCGTAAATGTTGATAGATTGCGCGTCATGACAGCCAAAGAGACCGAACCCATGCACCAGAGTCAACTAGACAAGTTCAAGCAGGCCGGGCGCGAACTAGAAACAGACGATGACCCCAAGCGCTTTGCAGAACGGCTAGGCAAGCTGGTGAAGCATAAGCCGGTAGAGAAGCCCGATCAGTCGTAAGACTTTTTTTCAAGGCAGTGTTGGTATGACCAGTCGATGTGAGTGCCATCTGTACGTGTGATCCAGAAGCATCGCTGGCCGGGGTAGTCCGGTGCTGCGTTCACCGAAAAATACGCTATCCCGCAACCCACCTTTTCAACTCGTTCGTCATGACGATCAAGCAGGGCCATGAGATCAAGGGCATCTGTGTCTGATACCCTGTTGTCAAGGGGGTATCGGTTCAACATCCCGCTAAAGTGAGCAGTCGCGTCGCCAGCCTTCGCGAATGTGCGAGTGCGGATTGAGATTTGTCTTGCCTTACCCATTGGTTCTGTCCTCGATGAATCCGACAATGTCGTTGTAATTTGGTAGCGCCAGAAGATTTTGAAGATGGGGGATGGCATTGGTGTCGCGACTACCAAAGTAGTCGATTGCGCGCTTGTGCATCCACTCCTCCACGAAATGACGTCTGAAATCTGGGAGCACGCGAATAGGATAGGCGCGCGCGTTGACAATGCGGCCGTCCTCGTAGCGGTGCTGGTAGCTAGGCATCGAATCAGGATCGTGCCCGTTCTCTCGCAGCCATTTTGAGAACATGCGGCCCTCGGAAATGTCAGGCACCATTGTGTCTGGCATTACGTATCCCATTTGCTCAAGTGGCGCGATCAGAGCGATGGTCATTTCGTTGAGCATTGAGAAATGGCCATTGGGCACGTTAGTCAGGTTCGCCATATAGCGGCGCAAGTGATAGGGAAGATTGCCGCCAGGAATTTGGCCGGACATCCAGTCAAAGACCCACTGTGTCACCTTGACGGCGAACTCAGGTGATAGCCATTGCGCTAGGTTTATCGCCACTTGTGGATGAACCCACGTGCCGCGAAGCTCGTTTGCCCCAGTGGTTATAGTCTGAATTAGGAGGTCCCTGCGAATCTGCAGGGACCCCTCTAGAGCCGCTATGAACGCGTCGGCGCTACGCCTATAGGACGACCATTCGCGACCGGCTGCCTTGCACATAGCAGTGGCATTAACATAGCCGTCTCTCACCCGTTGATGGACAACCTCGCGGGCAATTTCATAAGTCACAAGCGGTAATGCGATTTGGAATTCGGCCATACTACGCCCCCACGTTAGGAGCCTAAACATGGCAGACGAGCGCGGAGAGTCGACCCCCGCTTTTTGCGGGATCACCAACCAACCCGGTTAGCCCTAAAATCCTGCGGCCCACGCAATTCCGCCATGGGTTTGTAAGGTGCATAATCGCCATACTCTATGCGGCAAATCCGAGCCTGCACGCGACTGCGTGCGGCGTCACGCTTAACATTCGGTAGTGACGCAGTTGCAGCAAGAGCAGCCCCGACTTCGATGTGCAACCGGGGGCAGCGACCACGATGGCTGACTGGCGGAGCTCGACGCAATCCGCCACCCTTGGTCTGTCTTTAGTCCCACCCCGGCCAAGCAGGGTTTCTCTGCGCCAGCCAGGTCACCGCTTGTACCAAGACCGCTGTTCCGGTTCCCTGACTTACCTGCCAACGACGCTACGATTTTCGCGTCGTGCGCGGTGATCATGGCGAGCGTCCACTCTGCTGCCGGAGAGAACCAGGCCAGCTACGGCGCGCCGGTCAGCCCGGTTGCCTGCATGGCAGGGGGACCCACTGCCGTAGCTGCGCATCATCGCTTACCTAGACCGGCGCCGAAGCACCCGACACCCTGATCGGTGCTGAACATGACCAAATATATAAATAGAACAAGAAATATAATAATATTATTTCGGCCTGCGCTGCGTATTCAATACACCTACGAGTCTCTATCAAGCGTGACTACGCAATATTGAACCATGAGATTTCCGGGGAATGGTTGACGAGCAATGCACCAAACTGTTCAGTCTGATAACCATAATCAACGACAGAGTGGCTAACCATAGCCGTCAAAGGAAGTGAAGGCAATCCAGGCGCCGCCCCCAAGACGAGATTGATACCTTCCTCCCCAGCTGTATGAAAAAAGACTCCATTAAATATGAGCGGAGGCATTTTTAGGTACCATGTGCTATTGAGTAGGTTGTATGGATTTCCATATGCATAAGAGTCATATACAGTCGAAAAGACCTCGCCAAGTTCTATAGAGTCCCCGGTGCTGTTTACTCTCACTGTGAGGTTCCCAACCAAATCGTGCGCGGTACCTATTTCTGGATGCCAGTCTGCATATATAATGATTGGATCGTAGAATATAGTTACGTCGGACATGGGAATAGACCCCATATCAATACTGCTTATGCCCCATGTCTTTCGTTCGACAATGGACCCGTCCGACAGCTCAAAGAACGCACCGACATTTGCCTGCCGGATTATGTCTTGTCCGCCTCCGTAGTCAAACATAACATAGTTAGGCGAATCTGACCAAAATCCGATCAGCGCTGAATCATATGCTTCGATTATGTCGTTCCCACTCCCGCCCTCTATTGCATTATATTTGCCCTGACTCATAATAATGATTGTGTCGTTACCATTCCCACCAAATATATAGTCACCATCCCCCTGAGATATCAGCCTGTCGTCACCGGCGCCGCCGTCAAGGTAATTCCACCCGCTGCCGCCCCATATTTCGTCATCCCCCGCATCGCCGCGAAGAAAATCCCATCCGTCGTTGCCAAACAACGTGTCGTTACCGTCTCCTCCGAGAATAATATCAATGTTTGATGATCCTTGGACTATATCGCCAGCCACGCTCCCGACGGTTATGTGAGTTCCCGAATTGTCGTTTAGAACAACGCTTTGATAATACGGGGCCAGTACAAGCATCGATATTTCGCTTGAGGTCTCGAGTATAAGAGATGAATTGGCAGTTGCTGCGGGGGCAATTTGATATGTAATCTGCTTGATGTCGTTTCTGCTCAGCCAGCTGAACCACGAAAAGGCCTGGTCCAGCCCATCTTCAACCCCTGAGCTTGACAATGCCTGATCAATCAAGTTTGACCGCTCGGATGGGTCGACGGCTGAGTTTCCAAATGTCCACATTCTTTCGCGAAAGTCGACAGTTATGCTGGCTTGATTATCTGAAACCCTTAACGCTCCGAGAGATCTCTCCTGGTCCTGAGATATAAGGATCGAGTTCTTGGCCAATAAACCGGCATACTCAATGGCAGTGTTGGCAAGCAACGGAGCCGACACAGTGTATACGGATGGCGCGGACGAGGAACTTTGCGCAACGGCCAAGTCCTGCGCATCATTAAAGAATGATCTGGCTGCAGTGTCGCCCCAGGGCTTCCGCGAATCAGGTCCATCGACCACCGAATATGCGATTGCCATATTCATCTTAGTTGAGGCACTTCCGGTGCCAAGGAGATCCGAGAACCCAATCCTATTCGCAATCTCGTTGGAAAAGAATGAATCAAGAACGATTTGCGCGGCGGACTCCCAACTCGAGAATCCAATATCTTGATGTCTTGCATACGTGAGTAGAGCGTGCAGCGCGCTACTATGTAGATTTATGGACTGGTTGGGGTATAGATATGGAGACTGAAACGGCAGAGCGACCTGCGGCGTTGTCTGCGCGATTCTCAGAATCTGATTAACTTCTCCATCAACAAATAATGTCTTTATTCGCGACGTATTCAGATCCGTTATCGGACCGTCTCCGTAGATAGCATTTCGGAGTTCGCTAAGTCCGAGTTCATCTTGGGCGATTGCGGTCTGTCGGACCGTCGCCGCCGCGGCCTCAAACGCCATGTTGGCTATCAGGGTCGCAGGCAAGCCATGCAGCGCAGCCACATATCCGGCAAGTCCTCCTCCTAGTGAATGCCCTGTAATAATCGTCGAACCCGCGAACCCTCTTCCATAGTCATTGTAAACGCGTAACGCCTCAACTGCCTGTGCGGATAGTCCCCCAAGTTGAGTGGGCCAACCAGCAATTGGGTCATAAAGAAAGCTGTCTGTCCCTCTGTATGATATGACGCGATCGGAATTCGCGAGATTATTATTTTCGGAACTTATAATGTACACCGAAGCCGAAAAAGAGATATTGTCTTGGACTATTGTGTCTATATATGTTGCATCCCCGATATGCGCGGACCCCATAGATAGTGTCGGGCTATTACCGCGATTATATGCGTCCATTGCCAATACGGCAAGCAGTAGGTCATCCATGATACCTAAACTCCGTGCCTTAGACCAGATATCTCTATCAAATCGAAGTCCAAAAGACCAACATCATTAATCCAAGGTATCTTGTTATCAAGAGTTCGTTGTGGCTGTGCGGATGTTGTGCAAACATAGGCGCGGCGTAGGCTGTATTTTTCGCCGAACTTTGTTTTCAATTCATCGGATCTCATTCTCCTTGCAGACTTTATATTGTTTATGTTGGAAAAATATATAAGATCGGGTTGGTACTCCTTTTCAACGATCTTGCAGACCGGCCTGTCTTTGAGGTCCGAAATCGCCGTTTTCGGATCGCCTTGCGAATGAGGCCGTCGCTGAGACCAGATCAGTGTGTATAGAGGCCCTCTGCCGCCAGACCGACGAGAAACAAGCGCAAACAAGGTTATCCCATTCGGGAGATCCACGAAGGGGACGTCTCCGGTTAAATCTATCTTCTGGCCACCGCCGATGTTTTCAGGCATAGGAATATTGTAACCATGAATATTCATGACAGATGAGCCGGAACGCAGGCCGTCCGGAGTGTTCACCTCGACCGTATATCTGAAGTTAACCGACCCAAGATCGCTGCAGCTCGCCATGAGCGCAACAATCGGGGCCAGTGGAAGAAGTCGTCGGTTCATAAACTGCGCCCTTTGCGACATGATTTGCACGATCTAGCCCCATAGACCAGATGGGAATCAATCCAGAGTGAACGGGATATTCAGCCATCGCGTTGGATAAGGTCGTCGCATTCATCCGTCGACCAATCCGCCCGTCTCGACCGCGCCGGGGCTGCGAGCGGCTCCAGCCCTTGAGGGGCAGTTTGAGAATGGCTGAGCGTAAGGGAAATGGGTCATTCATTTCCGGGATGCGGGTTCCGGCGAGCGGTGGCCCGATGACCGAATGAGAGAAACACGCGAAGCTGTCGATCACCTGGCCGGTCCTGGCCGCATCATCGAAGCGCGGTCATAGGTCCATGGCTGATCCTGGCCAGGCGCTGCTCGCTTTGCGCACCTGCCCCCTTCCAGCGGTCGCTTCGATCCGGCCATGCCAGACGCCCAGACGAGATGTCTCCCGCCGGTTACCTCAAACCAATCAAGGTCCGGCAAACCCGACGCGGTGCATCATGCAATCCATGACAGGCCAGTGGAGAGCTGTTGACCTGCCCCCTATCGCCACCTGCCTGCGGCGAGGCGGCGCTGGACATGGGCGCGGAACTGTTCGGGGGTGAGCTGCCATTTGCGGCGGTGGCGTCGCATGTTGCAGAGGCGACAGGCGGCGGCGATGTTGTCGCGATCGGTGCGGCCGCCGTTCTGCCGCGGCACCAGGTGCTCGGCCGTGGCCTTGAAGGCTCTGGCAGCGCGGGGGCGGATGCCATGCGCCTCGCCAAACGCCCGCTGGGCCAGCGCGCCGCCAAGCCACATCTGGGCATCGCAGTAGATGCAGCGGCCATTCTGACGCTCGAACGCTTCTGTTCGATAACGCGCATTGGTGTTTTTCTTCGGCACGCTCGGCTCCGGGGTGTGGCTGTCGCGAAGCGCTTTTCCTCACTTCCCGACCTCTTCCCCTTCGACCTCACCCACCTCGCCCCGAGGGATCACCGCCCGCGCTGGTTGCGGTGCGCCCAGGCCATCTGCAGCTGGAGCAGTTTGGCCTGTGCTTCGGCCTCGGCCCGGGCCTTGGCCTGCGCTTCGGCCTGCGCCTTGCGGGCTGCCTCGGCCTCCTGCTCGGCCCGTGCCTTGCGCGCCGCCTCGGGATCCACTTCAGCCCGCATGCTGCGAACCCTCTCGACGTGCTGGTCCGCGACCGGCGCAGCGCGCACCGGCTGCGATCGCACGCGCGCGACCGCGACGGACGGTACAGGTGGCTGGATCGCGCGGGGCCGCTCCTGCGCCTGCGAGACGGGTGCCCGCCGCCGCACGGGCGCAGCCACAGGCCGTGGCTTTGGTCGTGCGAGGTCAGGCCGCACTGTAGCAAGAAACGCGTCCCAGCTCGGCTTTGCCACCCGCGCAAGCGGCCGCGCCTCGCTCCGGTGGCGGCTGATGATCGCGCCCAGCGCCTCGGCCCGCTCCAGCTTGAACCGGCTGTAAAAGGCCCTGCGCTCATGGACCGGCAGCGCCTGCGCGCGCGCCTTGCGCTCCCGGTTGAGCGCATTGCGCGCGCGGTCCAATTCAAGCTTCTGCCGCGCGCGCAGCGCCTTGCGTTCGGCGGCGCGGTGCAACGCGTCGACACGATGTTCGGCGAGCATCTGCCGATACTGGGCGCGCAGTGCGGCATCCTTCACGTCTGGCCGCGCCGGCACCTCTGCTGCACGTTTCGGCCACCAGTCCATCAGGCGCTCGACGCCGGGCCCATGACGTGCCTCGATCTGGCGCAGGCCGTAACGCCGATCGGCGCGATCAAGGTCGGACGCCCTGATCCGGTTGCCACGGTCCCAGACGTCGACAATCACCAGACCGCGCAGTTCGGGGCCGGCCTTTGTGTCACGGAACACCGGCTCCAGATCGAGCCCCAGACCGGCAAGCACGCGCCGTTTGGCGGGCCAGTTGGGCTGGTCGAGTGCGGCGCGAATGTCATCGGCGCGGTCGAGCAGCGCGACCGACCCGATGCGTTGCTGCCGGCGTTCGGCGGGCGCGCGAACGGGTGCCGGTCCGCGCAGAGCACGGTGTCTGGCCGCCTCCTGCGGCGTCATGAGCCGGCGCAGGCCAAGCTCATCTTCAAGCCTGCGGCACAGCGCCTGCACGCGCATCAGCGCGCGGAAGTCATAGGTGCGGCGTGCACGCTCGCGCTCGGGCACGTCGCGCACCCGGTCCTCGGGGATCGGGTGTGCCCCAAAGCCGGTGGTGCGGGCACCCTTGCGCAGGAACCAGCGCTTGGGCGGTGTCTTGCCGGTGTCGGGATCGACCGTGCACCAGAACACATGCACATGGTCATGCTGCTTGTCGCGGTGGCGCACCACAACGCGCGGATGCCCGGCAAGGCACAGTTCCCGGCCGACCTTGTCGACCGCGAGCATCCACTCGTCCCTCGACAGCTGACCATCCTCGTGCGCCGCCGACAGCGACAGATGCATGAGCGGGCTGCGCACCCGTGCGCTGAGTGAGGCGATCGCGGCCATCTCGCCGGCGGCTGCATCGATGCTCGACACGCCGTCGAGATCGAGCAGTTCATGATCGCGGTTGTCGACGAGATAATCGACCAGGCCGGCAAAGTTCGCACCCCGGGTGATGTTGGGGATCATGACCGGGCGATCCGCGCTGCGGCGAGGAGGTCATCATAGACGGCGCGCAGTTCGGCTGCCGTCACCTGGCCGCCGCCATTGAGGCGACGGGCGATCTGGTTGATGTTCCCGCCCAGGCGGCGGATCTCGGTCACGAGCTCGCGGGACGGGATGATCTGGCGTGACGCGCGGTTGACGAGGCGGCGCAGCAGCTCGGCCTCGCTGCAGCCGGAATAGCGCGCCAGTTCGGCAAGGCGGGCAAACTCGGCAGCGCTCCAGCGGGTGGAGCGAACGATCTGGCGCTGCCGGGTCTCGGATCCGGATTTGCCGGGCATGTTTCTTCCCTCTGCATCTGCTGATTGTCCGGGGGCGGCGGGAGGGGTCCGGGGAGGGAAAAACCCTCCCCGGCAAGGTCGGGCCAACGCAGGCCAGGCGACAGAGCGGAGCGACAGAGCCTGGGCCATGCGCCGCGCTCGGCGGCGCGGTAGTCGTTGGCCAGCCCTTGCTCCTTTCCTCCTTATTCGGATTAGCGGGTGTTTCAGGGGGAGGCCCGGCCACGGATTGTGGCCGGGCACTCAACGACCGGCTGGCGATCAGAGACCGGTTGCGCGCCGGTCCGCATAGTCCGCAGCGCACAGGCGGGCGCGGTTCACGAACACATCGCTGCGGATCGCGCCGGTCCTCGCGGCCTTCCCGGAAGCGGTCACCGATGCACCGACCGCGCCGTCGATGCACGCCGCGAAGGCGGTTTCAGAGAGAACCTGATTGCTCTGCCGGTCATATGCATAGGCGAAGCGCAGACAGGACCAGCCGGAGATGAAGCCGAGCAGGAAGAGGATCGCGAGGATCACCGAATAGCGCTGGAAGCGGCTCGCCGCATCGGTCTGCGCGTGCCAGGGCAGATTGTCCATGACCCGTCGCCAGACCTTGTCTGCGACCGCCATCGCATAGGTTTCGCCCTGCGACGTCGCATATTCGCGCGAGGTGATCATGAGCTTGTCGATGCTGCGGTTGATCTCGCCCAGATGGTGCCCCCTCAGCACCTGTTCGACGAGGAAGGCCGGATCTTCCTTGAGTGCATCGGGCGCGCGGGCAAGCATCGCCTCGATGCTCTCGATTTCGAACTGCTCCGGCTCGCGGCCGACGACATCGACAAAGGTGGCTTTGATACTTTTCATGAAGAGGCTCCGAGGATGAGGTTGAAGAGGGGCGCGAGTTCGGTCGCGACCTGCTGGTTGAAGATCCGCAGCGACAGGATGTCGGAACGGCACAGGCCGCTCGGCACCGGATCGACGAGGAACGGGGCCTGGGCGAGCGCGATCCGGTCGTGCAGTCGCACCGGCATGTGCGGCAGCTTGAGCTCATGACCGCCCGCCGCGATGAACGACGCACGCACCTGTGACCGCAGCCAGATCGTGAACCGTTCGGGTTCGCTCCTGCCGCGCATGTTAATGATGAACACGGTGCGGGTCGGATCGGCAACAAACTGCAGTTCCTTGAACTGCCTGACCGAGTCCTCGCCCGGGTCGGCGACCCAGACATGGATGATTTCGCGGCCGAACTGGCGGTTGAGCCGCAGGCGCTCCGCCTCGCTTTCGACACGCGCCCCGGCACCAGCCGGCAGGTCGCAGAGGACGACCGTGCGCGGCTCGATCATGTCGAGCGTGTCGTAGAAGTCGGAGAAACCGTCTTCGGACCGGAGGTCGAGCCGCTGCACCGCACAGTGGTTGCGGTAATGCCTCTCGAGCGAGCCATTGCGATAGTCGCCGTCAAAGCAATGGACCCGGGTTCCGCTGCTCAGCAGGTGGCCGGTGATCGACCTGGCCGTGAAGCTCTTGCCGACCCCGCCCTTGTCGCCATCGACAAGGACGATGCAGCCAGCGACCTCCGAACCATTATGGTAATGATAGGACTGCGTCATTTGGTTATGCGCCCTTTGTGCTGAGAAGATGGGGTGGCGGCAGAAAGCCGGGCGGGCCACGGCATTTGCCGTGTTCAAGGCGCGCGTCGGCGCCACCGCCGAGAGGCGGTTTGCGGTCGTCTGTCATGACTGTTTCCTGATTGTTTTGGAGTGTTCGGCCTGGGGATCAGAGATCCGAGATCGGGCCGTTCGGGACCAGCCCCGGCATGGGCAGTTGCCCGGCAGGACGATAGGGACCTGGCGATGACGGCGCGGTGTAAACCGCCTGCGATTTGGGACGCTTTCGCGTGCGCTTCGGCACGACAACCTGTTCTTTGCTGATCTGCTCTTTGCGGGCCTTGCGTGCACGCTTCAGTTCATCAGCGAGCATTGATTTGGTGATGCTCGCTGCCGCCATCACCTGCTGTGTTTCATCGAGCGCCAGCAAGGCCGGAAGCTTGATGGTCGGACAAACATCAAAGATCGGCGAAACAAATTTATTCGCAACGTCGCGCGGCACCGATTTGATGCGCTGCTGCGCGTGGATCAAAGCAGTCGCTGACGCCACAAGCCTCCCGAGTTCTTCACTGTCCATATGGATACTCCTGCTCTGTCAGCACCTCGCTGACGAGCAGGGTTTTTGCATGATTCGCTGGATCGTGGAGGGGGGGCGCACTTTTGCGTTCAACCGGCGAGAGCGCAGCCATATAACGTTGCTCGAGTGTTTTTCAAATATCGTATATATTCATATGGTTGCGTTGATCTGATGGTTACGAGACGGCCTCATAAACCGCTGCGTCACCCAGCCATTGGAGAAAGACGTGCAACCAATTCTTCCGTTGATTCGTCCCCCATATCGACTCGATGGTATCCCGATCGAAGAGTTTGTCGCTGAACGGGAGCGCAATGCGCTGCTCGGCAATATGAGCCGCATCGCATTCTCACGAGCATTGCTGACGAAGGATGATATCAGCAAGCTCCCACCCCAGCACCTGTCGGATCATCGCGTTGTTTTGCCGCCAGTCAGGTTTCCCTCGGGCGCCAGCTATGACGTTATGCTCTCGCTTACGGTTGAACGTCTGCAGAAAATGGTTGACACGACCGCCAGCAGAGGCGCGCTCGATCTGATTACCTCCGCACTCAATCTCGACCCGATCGCGGATGCTCGGCATCTGCTTGATCTGCGCGAGAGGTCCAAGCAGACATTTGATTTCTGCATCAGGGGGAATTTCTCGCGGCTGCGTGACCTGATTGCGTGGCTTCGCAGGAAACGGCAATGGGACAATCAGACGAGTGCGATCGTCGCACGGATGTTGCTCTATCACTGCTGCCTGCAGCTGCAGATTATTGCCGCGAACTTCACGGCGCTGAGCCGCAGCGATGATCGGCTGCTTCCGGGTGCGGGCGAGCTGACCAAGGGGCAGTTCGACAAGAATGTGAGCTTCCTGAGCAAGGAGCTCGCCCGCTGCCTTGAACACCTCAAGTCCGGTGCTGAAAACTTTGAGCCGCATCCGGACATGAAGCCGCTCGTCGAATTGACAAGTCAGATCGCCAGCAACATCCAGGATCAGCAGGGTTTTATTGAAAGCGCTAAAAGATTCTTTTTCGAATCCCACCCTGAAGAGATTGACAAACTGATGAAATGGGCGCTCGAAAGCGCTCAAACATATGACCGCAGGAGTTTTACGACATCGGTTTACGATGTCACGAAGAAGCAGGCGTTGCTTTTTGCTTGCACCCGTCTCGTCGGGTTGCAGAGGCATATTGCGGGACAGCTTGCAGACGGGAAACCCAAGCGTGGCATTCTGTGGATGAAGAATTTCAAGATCCTGCCACCGTTCAAGGACTCGAGTGTCTTGAAGCTGGCCTTTGCCTACGAGAACATCTTCGACTGGCCGGGCGGCGCCACGCCCGTCGATATCGCCGCTGCGTGGGACGATGCGACGGCAAATGGTGATCCGGTCGGGCTGGACACGGTGGTCAAGGAGGTGCGTCGGCCGATGAAGCGGAACGAGCCGCCTTTCCGCCGTCCGGTCATCAAGTGCCGCAATGATGATAAGCTGGTCGCCGCACAGCGGTTCGACTGTCTGCCCGACTTTCTTGTCGCGCGTCGGAAAGAGCCGAAAAGTGCGCCCCCCCTGCGAAGCCGAAGAATCGGGGTAACACGGGGTATGCGCCGAAATCATCACACCGCCCCAGCCAGGACCGCCGCTTCCGACCGATCGACTCCGTCGGCAAGGCAGTCAGGTCTGGCTGACAACATCAACAGCTTGCTTGACGAGCACGTCCTCCGGCAGGCGGTGGCAGCCGTCCTGACGCAGATGGCGTCCGAACGCCACGGGGCATCGCGTCCCGAGACCCTGCTGCGCCTGCCGGAAGTCATGGCCCGCACCGGGCTCAGCCGGTCGACGATCTACGCCAAGATCAGCGCGGGGACATTTCCGCGGCAGATCCCCGTGTCGAAGACCATGGTCGTGTGGCGGGAGAGCGATATCTGCGCCTGGATCGCTGATCCCCACTGAGGTGGTCGGCGATCCAGGCTCCAAATGCTTGCGGGTCATGTCCAAGGCGGCGGGTATGTCAGACTGATTGCGCTGGCGAGGGCCACGCCCCCATGCGCAGCGCCCATAGGGCGCTATCGCGCGCCTAGGACGGCCCACGCAACGCCTCGGCTTAGCGGACAACGCCGACGGTTGTCGGCGAATTGTTACATCCCGTGCGCGGTCAGCGACCGTCGCTCAGCGCCTGCGTTGTCACCGTGCTGTCACCCATTTGGCTGGAAATACCGGAAACGGCACGTCGCCTGCTACAACGCATAGTCGCGGTGCTTGACTTCGCCCATATCAAGGGCTGGCGAGCCGAGGAGGTTTCCCTGCGTTCGGTGCGAAAGGGCCTTCCGCGCCAGACAGCGAAAGCGGTGCACCTTGAAGCGATGCCGTTTGTCGAGGTGCGAGCACTTTTGGCCTAATTGGCAGCAGCTTCGCCTACGACCGGCAGAGATGCACTTCGCTCCACGATCTACAACGCTGTGCGCTCTAACGAGACGCGCTTCGCGGTTTGGAACGAATCCGACCTCGACAAGGCCATTTGGACAATCCCCGGCGAGCGCATGAAAGCGCGTGAAACCCATGTCGTGCCGCTGTCGCCGCCCGCCGTCGCGTTGCTGCGCAAGCGGTGGGATGAACGGACCAGCGATGACGGGTTGGTGTTTTCGGCAGACGGCGAAAAGCCGATCAGCGACATGACCATGACCAAATTGCTCCGCAACGACGGGATCACCGGAGCAACGGTTCACGGCTTCCGCTCTTCCGTCACAGCTTGGGCAGCGGAGAAGACGGATTTCCCGAAGGAGGTTGCCGACAAGGCATTGGCGCACAAGCTGAGCAATCAGGTCGAAGCCGCCTATCGGCGGACAGACTTTTTCGACAAGCGGCGCGATCTGATGGCGCGTTGGGCTGAGTTCCTTGACGCCGGAAAGGCTATTGCCAGCATCGACACAGCCGAGGCGGCAGGCGAACCTATTCCGGTTCGCGCTGCCGCATAATCAGGCGGTGAAGGCTGGCGGTAACTATGCGTGTCGATTTGCCGAGCTTTACCGCTTCGACATCACCGGTAGCGGTCAGCGCATACAGCTTGGTTCGCCCGACGCCGATCACGCGTGCGGCCTCGTTGACCCTCATGCAGATTGGTTCGGCAACCGGCGCTGTCACTGCCCTGCACCTTCGTTGCGACACGAGACCGGATCGTCGATCCAACGGTTGACCGCAGACTCTCGCCAGCCTGCGCCGTGAATGCTGATCTTCACTTGGGATGGAAAAGTTCCCTCGGCGATCTTGCGATACATGGTGGAGCGGGACAGCCCGGTGCGGGCGAGAACGGTTTTTAGGCGGATGATTTTGTCGGTGCCGGACATGGTACAGATTTTCATTCGCTGGTCGTTTCTGGCACCCTCTGAGTGCAAGATTTGTTTGCCCAACCGCCGGATGCAAGGCCAATTCGTGGTCAGCGAAGGCCATCGAACAGGCGACTATAAAGACAAAGCCAAGGATAGAGACGGCTACGAAAGGCTAGAGACGGATTTGGACGCCAGGGTAATCGCGCTGTGGGCGGCGGAAAATGTTCCGAGCTACGCTGTTATTTGTGTCCGGGCCGATACTTTGCGCGAAAGAGGCGGCATTTCGTGCCAAGTATGACGACTTATTGCGCGCGAATCGCGCAAAACATCGACACGGAAAGATGGGACACGAAGAGAAGATGAGGCCCGGCCTTTTGCAGCAAAGAGATTGATGCATATGATGGGTTGACACCAATGCCGACGCGGGCGATATGACGCGCATGAAAGCCGTTGATGCAAATGATTCGAATTGGTTGGCCAGGATTGCCACGATCTCGGCGGGATACCCGTTTCGTGGCAAGGTTGACGAGCTGCCCGACGGTGAGGTTGCTGTCATCCAGATGCGCAACGCTGACCCTGCTAATGGCATTGACTGGCCCAACCTTTCGCGAGTGGCGCTACCTCGCGTCAGCGCAAAGGCGTTTCTCGCCGACGGGGACGTAATCCTTTCGACGCGAGGCGGGCGCTATACCGCGTACTGCCTGGAGGGACGGCAGGAACAGGTTGTTTGCTCTCCCCACTTCTTTGTCATTCGGACCAAGCGGCAAGCAATCCTGCCGGATTTCCTTGCCTGGCAGTTGAACCAGAAGCCAGCCCAGGACCACTTCGCTGCTGGTGCTACTGGCTCCTACATCCTGAATCTGAAGCGTGAAGTTGTCGAGCAGTTGCCGATAGTGGTTCCGCCGCTGGCCGAGCAGCAGCGCATTGTCGAACTGGACGCAGCAGCGAAGGCTGAACGCGCGACCCTTACTCGGCTTATTGAAAATAGAACGGCCGAAATGGCCGCCATTGCAAAACGTTTGCTGGCAGCTTCGTCAATCCGACACGAACAGAGAGCATCATGAACGACCAGATCAAACAGGACGAAGTGAACAAGGCTGTTTGGGCTGCCTGCGACACCTTCCGCGGGACGGTCTCGGCTGACGTCTACAAGGACTATGTCCTCACCATGCTGTTCCTCAAGTACCTGTCGGACGTGTGGCAGGACCACTACGACGAATACAAGAAGCAGTATGGTGACACGCCCGAGCTGATTGCGGAGCTGATGACGAACGAACGCTTCGTCCTGCCGGAATCCGCCAACTTCACCACGCTATACAAGGCGCGGCACGAGCCGGGAAACGGTGAGCGGATCGACAAGGCGCTCCACGCCATTGAAGAGGCGAACGTCGGTAAGTTGCGCGACGTGTTCCAGGACATCAGCTTCAACTCCAACAAGCTGGGTGAGGAGAAGCAGAAGAACGACATTCTGCGCCACCTGCTGGAAGACTTCTCGCGTCCCGAGTTGAACATGCGCCCGTCGCGCATCGGCAATCTCGACGTGATCGGCAACGCCTACGAATTCCTTATCAAGAACTTCGCTGCCGATGCAGGCCGCAAGGCGGGCGAATTCTATACGCCGCCGGAAGTCTCCGAGCTGATGGCCGAGATCATGGACATGGCCGAAGGCGAGGAAGCCTGTGACCCCACCTGCGGTTCCGGCTCGCTTCTCATGAAGTGCGGACGCCGCGTGCAGGCCAAGTTCGGCGGATCGAAGCGCTATGCACTATATGGGCAGGAGTCGATCGGCAGCACCTGGGCCCTCGCCAAGATGAACATGTTCCTCCACGGCGAGGACAACCACCGCATCGAATGGGGCGACACCATCCGCAACCCCAAGCTGCTGGATGCCGATGATCGGCTGAAGCACTTTGACGTGGTCGTCGCCAACCCGCCCTTCAGCTTGGACAAGTGGGGCATCGACACGGCGGAGAACGACCGGTTCGGGCGCTTCCGTCGCGGACTGCCGCCCAAGACCAAGGGTGACTATGCGTTCATCCTCCACATGATCGAGACGATGAAGCCGAGGACCGGGCGCATGGCCGTGGTCGCGCCGCACGGCGTGCTGTTCCGGGGATCGAGCGAGGGCACGATCCGGCGGAAGCTGATCGAGGAAAACCTGCTCGAAGCCGTGATCGGCCTGCCGGAAAAGCTGTTTTACGGCACCGGCATCCCGGCTTGCGTCCTCATCTTCCGCAAGACCAAGACGGACGACAAGGTGTTGTTCATCGATGCCAGCCGCGAGTTCAAAGCGGGCAAGAACCAGAACCAGCTTGATGCAAACCATCTGGCGAAGATCGTCGAAACCTATCGCAAACGCGAGAGCGTCGATAAATACGCCTATCTCGCCACGCCCGATGAACTGGCCGAGAACGACTACAACCTCAACATCCCGCGCTATGTCGACACCTTCGAGGACGAGGAAGAAATCGACCTGGTCGCGGTCCGCGCCGAGCGGCTGAAGCTGAAGGCTGAACTTGCCGCGCTGGAGGTGAAGATGGACGGCTACCTGAAGGAGCTTGGCTACTGATGGCGGGCGAGATCATCCAGTACCAGACGGAAGACGGTGTCACCGTCATCCGCCTTCAGGCGAGCGACGGCAGCGTTTGGCTGAGCCAGGCCGAAATGGCCGAGCTGTTCCAGACCACAAAGCAGAGCATCAGCCTTCACGTCCGGAACATTCTGGAGGAGGGCGAGCTGGAGGAAGCGGCAACTGTCAAAGAAAACTTGACAGTTCAAACCGAAGGGAAACGCAAGGTTTCCCGCCAGATTTTGCTGTACAACCTGCAAATGATCCTCGCGGTGGGCTTCCGCGTGCGGTCGCTGCGGGGCATGCAGTTCCGGCGCTGGGCTTCGGAGGCGCTGAGCGAATATCTGGTCAAGGGCTTCGTCATGGACGACGCCCGGCTGAAGGAGCCGGACAACGACTATTTCGAAGAGCTGCTCGCCCGCATCCGCGATATCCGCGCGTCGGAAAAGCTGTTCTACAAGAAGGTGCTCGATATCTACGCCACCGCCGTGGACTATGACCCCAGGGCAGAGGCGAGCCAGCAGTTCTTCCAGACGGTGCAGAACAAGATGCACCATGCCGCCCACGGCCAGACGGCGGCGGAAACCAAGCTGGCGCGGGCTGATGCCGCCAAACCGATGATGGGGCTGACCAGCTGGCCCGGCGAGAAGCGGGGGCGCCTGCCCACCAAGCAGGACGCGCAGATTGCCAAGAATTATCTGCAGGATGAGGAGATGGAGACGCTGAACCGCATCACCGTCGCCTTCCTGGAATTTGCCGAGGCGATGGCGAAGAACCGCAAGCCGATGCATATGGCCGACTGGATCGCCAAGCTGGACGACTTCCTCAAGCTGGGCGATCACCCGCTGCTCGATGGCGCAGGCCGGGTTACCGCCAAACAGGCGCAGCGCCATGTCGATGCCGAATATGACCGCTGGCACAGCCGCGCGATCAATGCGCCGAGCGCGGTCGAGCAGCATTTCATCGAGGCCACCGCCAAGGTGAAGAAGCTCGCCGCTGACAAGCCCGTCAAGGGCAAGAGCGGTGCGAAATGATGCCTGAGGGGTGGATCCGCACGACAATAGCCGGGGTGTCTTCGGTCCCGGTTTCTTATGGTGTGGTGCAGACGGGCGATCCAGTTGAAGGCGGCGTCCCGTGCGTGCGCGTGGTCGATATTGCCAGTCGTGATCTCAAACGGGATTCGATGATCACTACTAGCCACGAAATTAGCGCTGCATACAGCCGAACAGTCTTGAAAACAGGCGATCTAATGATCGCACTACGAGGCATTATCGGCCAGACGGCACAAGCGACGCGGGAGCTTGAAGGATGCAACCTGACGAGGGGCATCGCGAGAATCTCTCCCAAGGCAGGTACTGTCACTTCAGATTTCCTTCTCCAATCCCTGAATGGCCCTGAGTTCAAGAGTTTGATCAATCGGCAGGCCAACGGATCGGCACTTCAGGAGATTTCCATCGCGACGCTGCGAAAAGCGCCGGTCTTGCTGCCACCAATTTCGGAACAAAAACGCATTGCCGAAACGTTGCAAACCTGGGACCGGGCCATCGACACGGTCGAGGCGCTGATCGCCAACGCCCGCGCGCAAAAGCAGGCTCTGATGCAGCAGCTTCTGAGTGGCAAAAGACGCTTGCCCGGCTTCTCCGAGCCGTGGGCATGGGCTGCCTTCGCGGATGTGTTCGACCGGGTGAAAACCAAGAACGCCGAAGGCAATACGAACGTGCTCACCATCTCGGCCCAGCATGGCCTCATCAGCCAGGTGGAGTACTTCAACAAGAGCGTCGCGAGCGATGATGTCCGGGGCTACACGCTGCTCCAGCGCGGCGACTTCGCCTACAACAAAAGCTATTCCGACGGCTATCCGATGGGCGCGATCAAGCCGCTCGACCGCTACGACAGCGGCATCGTTTCCAGCCTCTATATCTGCTTTCGTCTGACCCGGCGTGGTTGCGATCACGATTTCTTCCGGCACTATTTCGAAGCAGGCCTCTTCAACCGCGAGATCGCGGCAATCGCGCAGGAAGGCGCGCGCAACCATGGCTTGCTCAACGTCAGCGTCGTAGAGTTCTTCGAGACCTCGCTCCACATCCCGCAGCCGGACGAGCAAGCCGCCATCGCGAAAGTCATCAACGCAGCAGAGGCCGAAGAGCAATCCTACCAAGCCCAACTCACCGCCCTCCGCCAGGAAAAGGCCGCGCTGATGCAGCAACTGCTCACCGGCAAACGGCGGGTCAAACTCCCGGAAAGCGAGGTGGCCTGATGCCATTGATGACCTTCGCTCAGGCGATTGCCGACTCGAACCAGTTTTCAAAGCGGCACCTGCTACTTGGCAACGGCTTCAGCATCGCCTGCCGGGCCGATATATTCCACTATGGCTCTCTGTTCGCTCAAGCTGACTTCAGCCAGGTGCCGGAAGTCGTCGCCGTTTTTGAAGCCCTCGGGACCCAGGATTTCGAAGCGGCAATCCGTGCGTTGGAAAATGCCGCACGAATTCTGCCTGCCTATGTTCCACACGGAGCCGCCGCCATCGCCAAGATGCTTGAGCACGCGACTGCCCTGAAGGAAATCTTGGTCGAGACCATCGCAGGCAACCACCCGCACATCCCACCGGACATTCCCGATCAGAAGTTCTGGGCGTGTCGGCAGTTCCTGTCGCATTTCTTGGCGAGCGACGGACAGGTTTTCACGCTCAACTACGACCTGCTGCTCTACTGGACGCTGATGCATGACGACATGCCGTTCGATGAGCCGATCCCCTTGGCGACGAACGACGGCTTCGGAAATGATGAGGACGATCCGGACGCCGACTACGTTGTCTGGCAGGGCGAAACCGGCGCACATGATGCCAGAGTGCACTTCCTGCACGGCGCACTTCACCTCTTCGATTCTGGGGCCGAGCTGAAGAAATACACCTGGATCAGGAAAGGTGTTCCGCTGGTCGAACAGGCCCGTGCCGCGATTGCCGCCGATGCCTATCCGCTATTCGTTGCGGAAGGGACGAGCGCGAAGAAGAAGGCGAAAATCCGCCACAACGCCTATCTCTACCAAGGCTTCAAACAGCTGACAGCAAACGTGAAACAGGGAAGGCACTGCTTTTTCATCTTCGGCCACTCGCTCGCCGAGAACGACGACCATATCCTGAACCGATTGGCTCGCGGCAGATTTCCGAAGCTGTACGTTGGCATCTACGGCGATCCACTTGCGCCGGATAACCAGCGGATCATGGCAAGGGCAAACGCGTTGGCCGCTGCACGGCATCACAAATCACCGCTTGAGGTCGCCTTCTACGACGCAGCCTCTGCCAACGTCTGGGGGCGTGAGAATGATATGGCAAGAACGCAAGTCCGGTTGGACCAAGAAGCCACAAGACGCTCGCACACCCGGCGACATTGATTACGCGCGCGTTATCCACTCCGGCTCATTTCGTCGCCTTCAGGGCAAGACCCAAATTCTGAATCTCGGCGATAGTGATTTTTACCGCACACGGCTGACTCACTCACTTGAAGTGGCGCAGATCGCTGGTGGTCTTGGTGCCCAACTTCGTCAAAGCTTCCCGGACCATGACGCTATCAAGTTCATACCCGAACGTAGCATGCTGCAAGCGATCGCCTGCACCCACGATCTTGGGCATCCACCATTTGGTCATGGAGGAGAGGTCGCGCTTAACTACTGCATGCGTGAAGCCGGTGGCTTTGAAGGCAATGGGCAGACACTCCGCATCCTCTCGAAGCTGGAGAAGTTCTCTGAAGCAGATGGTGCCGATCTCTGCCGTGAGGCCCTGCTTGGTGTGCTGAAGTATCCGGTCGCATTTAGTGATGTCGCCAATCCGGCCAAGGCTCCACGAATGCTGCCCGAAACCAGCGGTACCCCGCTGCTGGATCGCGAGGCTTCAAAGCCGCCAAAGTGCTACATGGATACCGAAAAAGATGTGGTTGAATGGCTGCTTCAACCTCTCTCAGGGACTGACAGAGAGACGTTTCAGTCTTTCGAATTGAAGGAGGGCAAGCATGCCAAGGCCCGACACAAATCCTTTGCTTGCAGCATTATGGACCTTGCCGACGATATCAGCTTCGGCATCCATGACATGGAAGACGCCTTGGCGCTTCGCCTCGTCGACCAAGATGGGTTTCGGCGGCACGTCACTCCAAAGAAGTGCGAGGGACTGCTGGATTATCTGAACAGCAACTATGCCGGGAAGTACGGCAACGATGTATACAGTGGATTGGTTGAACGACTTTTCGCGGACGGCGCCGAGCGGAAACATCAGATCAATCGAATTCTGAATTTCGTTATCACCAGCGTTGAGATTGAAGATTTAGCTGAGTTCGAGGAACCGCGTCTGCGATATCGCGCTCGACTGCCAGAGCTGGTGGCGCGGTTTGTCGAGGCAGTGAAGGATTTCATTCGCGAGGAAGTTATCTTTAGCCCGAGTGTCCAGCATCTGGAATTCAAGGGTCAGATGATGGTCATTTCTGTATTCGAGGTCCTGAAGTCTGATCCAAAAAGCTTCCTTCCACCCGATATCTACAGCAAATATAAGCGAAGCGACGATCCTTTGCGGGACATTTGCGACTACGTCGCCGGGATGACGGACACCTACCTTCTGAGGACATATGAACGGCTATTCGCACCCCGGATCGGTTCGGTGTTCGACAAGCTCTGACCATGAGCATCACCCCCAACACCGCCGAGCTCTACAGTTCCCACATTCCAGCGCTTGCTACGCTGGTTTCGCTGGGCTGGGATTACCTCTCGCCAGAGGATTGTCTCGCCGCGCGCGGCGGCAATCAGGGGTGGTGCTGCGCGATGTGCTGGTCGAGCAGCTTCGGCGGCGGACCTTCGACTACAAAGGGCGGACCTACCCGCTTTCGACCAATGCGATCGACCAGATCGTCCGCGAGCTGACTTCGCCCGCGCTTAACGAAGGGCTGATCACCGCCAACGAGAAGCTCTACAACGCCATCACGCTGGGTATCACGGTCACCGAATTCGTCGATGGCAAGAAACACAGCGTGACCGTGCCGATCATTGATTGGGCGCACCCGCTGGCGAACAGCTTTGTTGTCAGTGATGAGATGGAGGTGCTCACCGTGCCGGGCACCCACACGCGGCGCCCTGATATCGTTGGCTTCGTCAACGGCATCCCGCTGCTGGTGATCGAAGCCAAGCGGCCTGACAGTGGCAATCCCAACAAGTCGATGGTCGACGAAGGGATCAGCCAGACGATCCGCAACCAGGGGCAGGAGGAAATTCCGCACCTGTTCGCTTACGCCCAACTCCTGATGTCTATCGGCATGACCGATGGCCGCTATGGAACCACTAGGACCCCGCGCAAATTCTGGGCGCAATGGCGCGAGGAGGAGTTTTCCGAGGACCACTTCCGCCAGATCAAGAACGCGGCGAAAGAGACCGATCCGCGCGCGGCGATCCTGAAAAACCATGTCCGCGAGGTTTGGGATCACTTCCAGCACCTGTGGAGCGACGAGCAGGAGGTGACCGCGCAGGACCGTCTTCTGATCGGCCTTTGCAAGCCGGAGCGCCTGCTGGAATTCGTGCGTTCCTACGTCCTGTTTGACCGCAAGATCGACAAGATCGTCGCCCGCCACCAGCAGTTTTTCGGCATCCGCGCACTGCTTGACCAGATCAGTCGGGTCAAACCCGGTGGCGCGCGCGAAGGCGGGGTAATTTGGCACACTACCGGATCAGGCAAGAGCTTCACGATGGTGATGCTGTGCAAGGCGCTGCTGCTGCACGAGAAGCTTAAGGCGTGCCGCCTGGTCGTCGTAACTGACCGGCGCGACTTAGAGAAGCAACTGGCAGGCAACTTCCTGACCGGCGGCGCTTTCGGCTCGGACATCGGCTCCAAGGATGCGGGGAGGGCCAAGGCGCAATCGGGCCGCGACCTTGCAAAGCGCATCGGCCAGGGAACCGAGCGGATCATCTTCACGATCATCAACAAGTTCGGCAGCGCGGCGCGCTACCCGGAATGCCGGAACGACAGTGCTGACATGATCGTGCTGGTCGATGAAGGGCACCGCAGCCAGGGCGGCGAGAACCATGAACGGATGCGCAAGGCGCTGCCAAACGCCGCCTATGTTGCGTTCACCGGCACGCCGCTCCTGAAGGACGACAAGACGGCCAACAAGTTCGGGCGGATCGTCCACGCCTACACGATGAAGGACGCCGTTTCGGACGGTACAGTGACGCCACTGCTCTACGAGGAGCGCAAGCCGATCCTCGACGTGAACGAGCGGGCGATCGACAACTGGTTTGAGAAGGTCACCGCTGGCCTCTCCGATGAGCAGAAGGGCGACCTAAAGAAGAAGTTCGGGACGAAGGGCGCGGTCTATGGCTCTGGCGACCGGATCAATCTGATCGCACTCGATATCGCAACCCACTTCAAGGAAAACTTCAAGGATCTCGATCTCGGCCTGAAGGGTCAGCTGGCGACCGATTCCAAGCGCTCAGCCATCCGCTACAAGAAGGCATTGGATGCAACCGGCCTAGTCAGCAGCGCCATCGTCATTTCCCCCCCAGACACGCGCGAAGGCCATTCGGAAGTCGATGAGGCAGAACTGCCCGAGGTGCTGCAATGGTGGAAGGAAAACGTCAGAGGGGATGCCGAGGATTACGAGCGCCAAGTGATCGAGGATTTCTCGACCGAGGGCCGACCCGACATCCTGATCGTGGTCGACAAGCTGCTCACCGGATTCGATGAGCCGCGCAACGCCGTCCTCTACATCGACAAGAAGCTCGAACAGCACAATCTGATCCAGGCCATTGCCCGCGTGAACCGGCTGCATGAGCGGAAGAAATATGGTTTGCTCATCGATTATCGGGGCATTCTGAAGGCACTGGATACAGCGCTGACCGAATATCAGGACCTGGCAGAACGCACGCAGGGTGGTTTCGATCTCGACGACATTGACGAACTCTATGCGGATGTCAGCACCGAGTATAAACGATTGCCCTCCCTCCACGCCGAGCTTTGGAGGATATTCAAGCCAGTCAAGAACAGGGCCGATATCGAGCAGTACCGGCAGCTATTGGTGCCACAGACCCGTGAGAGCGAGGACGGAACATCTATCGACCTGAACCAGAAGATCAGGGAAGATTTCTACGAGGCCCTAACAGCCTACGGCATGTGCATCAAGATCGCGCTAGGATCGCGTTCATTCTTCGAGGAAACGTCGATCACCGAAGCACAGATTGCGGAATACAAGCGCGACCTCAAATTCTTCGCCAACCTGCGCAAAATCGTAAAGCAGGATGCGCAGGAAACCGTCGATTACGGCGCGTACGAGGATCAGATCAGGAGACTGATCGATCGCTATGTCGTGGGCGAGGATGTCGAGAATGTTGACGGGGTTTTGATCGTTAATGAGCTTGGCAATCAGCAAGCTGCTGAAACCTGGTCAGCCGAGAAAACGCGCAACGAAACGGATATTATCCGATCCAGAGTGCGCAAGACGATCGAGCAGGAATTGGCCGACGATCCCTACGCGCAGCTGTTTTTCTCCGACCTTCTCAGACGGGCCATTGCGGAGGCTTCCGCGCTGTTCGATCACCCCTACAAGCAGTATGTCCTGTTCAAGGATTTGGAGGAAAAGCTCGCGGCCAAGACGGTCGACGATCTGCCCAAAGGCCTCGAAGGTCACCGCCACGCCAGTGCCTATTTCGGGATCATCCGGCTGGAGATGAGCGACGCGGTCGCAAACGGAAATGAGCAGGAGGAGTTTATCCGGGCGGCGCTGGATATGGAGAGATTCGTCGAAAGCGCCATCGCGGAAAATTCACTGAATCCAGCAAACATTGAAGCGGCCATCCGCAAGGCCATATTGCCGCGTCTTTTCGGATTGACCGGCTTGGACAAAGCCAAAGTCATTACCGACAAGGTCGTCGAGGTCACCCGTGTCGGGCTTGCTCGTGGGAATGGCGTGAAGGCATGATTGTCCGATACGGTGATCAAGAAGTATCGTGCCTGGTGCGACAGACCGCAACCGTCACTGGTCGCATCCGCATCCACGTTTACCCCAATGGCGACGTTGAAATTGAAGCACCTGAGAATAAGGACGCCGACCAGATCAGAACGGCGGCCCAGCGACGTGCAAGGTGGATATTCCAGCATCGAACCGCCGCAATCGCAGCGCGAAAAATGGCGCTACCGCGTGAATATGTGAGCGGCGAAACGCATTTCTATCTTGGGCGGCGGCACAAGCTCATTGTCCACGAGAGCAATGCGCAGCCTTCCGAAGTTAAGCTCTTGCGCGGCAAGCTAGAAGTAACCCTGCCAGTTGCCGACAGAGCTGCCGTCAGACGAAGACTCGGTCGATGGTATGAAGCGCGAGCTAACGAATATCTGCGCGACAAATTTTCGGAAATCGCAGACCGGTTGAGTTGGATCGAGGCGCGTCCGCCGGTCAAGCTTATGCGCATGAAAACGCAATGGGGTAGCTGTTCGCCGGGCGGAATGATTTACCTGAACCCCGCGCTCATAAGGGCTCCCCGCCATTGCATTGAATACGTCATTCTCCACGAACTCTGCCATCTGGTCGAACACAACCACAGCAAGAGATTCTTTGATTTGCTCACCAAGCAGATGCCGGGCTGGGAGGCCGCGAAACGGGAGCTTGACTCTATCGCCGAATTGATTCTTGTGGGTAATGAGCAGGCCACGGAGCACACAGATTGCTAAGGCTGAGCGATGCCAAGGCTTAGCCGCGTTCCGCTTCAAACGCCCGCTTCCACAGCACCAGCGCTTGTTCCCGCTCCTCGCCGCGCAGCTTGGCCGCAACCGTGAGAAACGCGCCGTAGAGCGTGGCGCGATCATCGTCCGCAAGTTCGACCAGCCCAGCCTTCACGACCAGACCGCCCAGTTCGATCAGTTGCCGCGTGCGTTCGCGCAGTTTGATCTGCCATTCGCGCATGTCGGTTCGTAAGCGTGGCCTGAAGGCGGCGGGTTATGCGGCCTCAGCAATAAGCGGCTGCTCGGTGGCAGCCCAATTCCACGGCATGAGTTCATCCCAGCGCGAGGCTGGCCGACCGCTGGCGATCTTCTCAATGACGTCAGCGATGTAGGCCTGCGGTTCGATGCCGTTGAGCTTTGCCGTTTCGATAACCGAATAGATGGCGGCGGGGCGCTCGCCTCCTGCCTTCGATCCCGCGAAGAGCCAGTTCTTGCGGCCATAGGCGAGCGCCTTGGCCATCGCCGACTTGGGCGAGAGGCGACGCAAGGCATCGTCGATGGTGCCGCGCAGCTCGTCGACCAGTGGCCTAGCTCTGTCTTGCCGCCGTTGCCGACGCATATCGGGCGGTTGGCCAAGGTGATGCCCCAAACCGAACATCAAACTAAAGCCATTCCCGCATGCATCGATCTCCTGCCGGTCACCCGAGCAGAAACCGCCGCCCAAACCGCGCTTCCGGCCCTAACGCCGCGGCCCGGTGAGGAGATCGAACGCGCTCTTCTGGCCCTTCATCAGATGCTCGGCCCACTCGGTCGCAAGCTCGAGGCGGCGCGGCATGTAGGCGGCGCGATTGTAGCGCAGTTCTGACGGCGACAGCCCCTGCGGGATATGGGCGAGCATCAGGTCGACGACCATGCGTTCGGTCTGCCGCCCGACCTCGTCGATCGGCAGCGCACTGATGCGCTCGTTCCAATAGGTTGCGAACGCGGCCCGCCAGCCATGGGGAACATGGAGCCCCTGATAGCCGAGCCGGTTGTACAGATACCCCACTGCATTCTCGCTCATCGGCACGTGCGACGAGCGGTTCGAGCAGAAGGGCAGCGGGCCTCGGCCTGTCAGCTGGCGCACCGCCTGCAGCACTTCAACGGCGTGGGGAGAAAGGGGCACGCGGTGCGCGAAGCTTTCGTCTCCCCTCAGGTCTGCGTCCTGCTTCATCCGGTCGGCCGGGATGATCCAGATCGGCCCGTCAAACCGATCGTCGCGGGCAAAGCCGTCCATGTTGAAGAACTCGCTCCACGGCGCGGTCCGGATCATGCCGGGGCGCTGGGCGGTCAGCGCCATGAACCGCGATGCCAGCTTGGTGACCGGATGCGCCCCAGCCTGATCGACATCGGCGATCAGCCGCCGGAGCTTGTCGGCCGAGGTCAGCGCCGGGCGCAGCTTGGCGCGCGGCACGGGCTTCAGGCTTCTGACGAGGTCGGCCGAGAGCGGCTGGCTGACCATCCCCCTGCCTCTGGCATAAGAGGACACCGCCCGGATCCGCTGGAGGAGGCGACGGGCGGTCTCGATCGCGCCGCGTTTCTCGACCTTGGCGAGCACGGCGAGGACGACTTGCTCGTCCACCCGCGCCATCGGCAGCTTGCCGATATGCGGAAACACGTCGCGCTCAAGGCTCGTGATCACGTCACGGGCGTGCACGGGCTTCCAGCGATCAAGCTGGGTCGCATACCAGTCACGCGCAACCGCCTCGAATGTCTGCTCATGCCCTGTCGCTGCCACCAGCTTCGCGACCTTCGCCTCGACGCCCGGATCGATGTGCTCGCGCAGCTGCTTCTTGGCCGCTTCCCTGCGCAGCCGGGCTTCGGCCAGACTGAGCTGGGGGTAGGTGCCAAGCACCAGCGCCTTCTCCTTGCCGGCAAAGCGATATTTGAGTCGCCATGATCTGTGGCCGCTGGGGGTCACGAAGAGATACAGCCCGCCGCTGTCGGCAAGCTTGTACGCCTTGTCGCGCGGCTTGGCTTTCCGGATTTCGAGGTCGGTCAGCATACCCCCAACTCCATCTTTCCATACCCCCAGGATACCCCTTCGGGAGCGTGGATTTGGGCACACGCAGCCGGAAGGCGCTGGACAGCACCTTCGCAGAAAAGCGCAGTTTTCTTGATGTTTAGATAACGCCGTGGACGTCGATGGACGGGATTGTGGCGGAGCGGGAGGGATTCGAACCCTCGATACGGTTTTGCCGTATACTCACTTTCCAGGCGAGCGCCTTCGACCACTCGGCCACCGCTCCGCATGCGCTGGAAGTCGGTGTCCCTAGCCTTGTGCGGCGGCGGAGACAAGCGCCCTTCCCTCGGCTGGCCGCGCATGGCATCGCTTGGGCATGACGCGCTTTGCAATGCTGGCGGCCGGTGCCGCCGCGCTCACCTCTCTGGCGGCTGCGGCCGTCGCCGGGCCGGATGCCCGGCAGGCCAGCGGGGCGGTGCTGCCCCCGCCCCGTGCCGAAGCACCGGCCCCCGCGCCCGTGCTGTCGCCGGGCGAGATCGCGGCCCAGGCACCGGCGGCGGACTGGATCGCGATTGCCGCCGATGATCTGCTGGTGATGGATCTGGCGCCCGGCGCGCGCGGGCAGGCGCGGCGCGTGGTCATTCAGCTGATGCCGCCGCCATTCGCCGTGCCGTGGGTGGCGAATATCCGCACGCTTGCCGCCGCGCATTGGTGGGACGGGCTGAGCGTGGTGCGCGTGCAGGACAATTATGTCGCGCAATGGGGCGATCCCGATGGCGAGACCCCGGCCCGGGCCAGGCCGCTGCCCCCGGCACTGCGGCCGACCAGCGATGCGCCCTATCAGCTGCGCGGCGATGCGCCGGGCTGGCAACGCTTTGCCGGGCTGACCATCCCGCGCGGCACCCCCGCTGGCTATACGGCGTTCGAGGCCGGCTGGCCGGTCGCGGCGGAAGGCACGCCCGATCATGCCGCGCGCTGGCCGGTGCATTGCTATGGCATGGTGGGCGTCGGGCGCAATCTTGCCCCCGATCGCGGCACCGGGGCCGAGCTTTATGCGGTGATCGGCCATGCGCCGCGCCATCTGGATCGCAACATCGCGCTGGTCGGGCGGGTGGTCGAGGGCATCGAGCATCTGTCGAGCCTGCCGCGCGGCACCGGGCCGCTCGGCTTTTATGCCGACCCGGCGGAGCGGGTGGCGATCCGGCAGGTGCGGCTGGCGAGCGCCCTGCCCGCCGCCGAACGGCCGCGGCTTGAATATCTGTCGACCGACAGCGCCGCCTTCCTCCGCTATGCCGAAGCGCGGGCGAACCGGCGGGACGCATTCTTCAACCTGCCCGCCGGCGGGGCTGATATCTGCAACATTCCGGTGCCGGTGCGCCGGGCGCGCTAGAGCGTTTTCAAGCCGGGTGGACTCACCCGGCGACTCGGAAAACGCGGTAAAACAGAAAGCTGATCCGCCCGGCTGGCCGACGGCCCCAAATGCCGCAGGTTAGCGCGGTCGGCGCGGGCCTCCGGGGCGCGGCCCGGGCCGGCCCTGGCGGAAGGGTGGCCGGGGGCCGCCGCGTCCGCGCGGGCGGGCGGCGGGCCGTCATGCGGCATGATCCGCACATCATCGCCATCGTCCGGCCCGGCCGTGCGGGCAAAGGCGGCGGCAAAGGCCGGGGCAATGGCGCGCGGCACCTCGAACAGCGTTTCATCGGGCAGGATGCGGATCGCGCCGATCTGCGCCTTGGCGACATGGCCGCGCCGGCACAGCAACGGGACGATCCAGCGCGGATCGGCCTGATGCCGCCGCCCGACATTGAGGCGGAACCAGACGGCATCGACGCCGCCCTGTCGGTCGGGCCGGGGCCCGCGTTCCTGCTCGGCCGGGCCGGAATCGACCAGTTCTTCGGGCTGGGGCAGCGCCGCGCGGTGCATGCGGACCAGCGCGCCGGCCAGTTCGGCGGGCGAACGCTCGGCCAGCAGCATGGCCGCGATCGCTTCATCCTCCTCGTCCAGCTCGACCGGGGCGATCAGCCGCTCGGCCAGCCGCTCGCGGTCGCGCAGGCGGATCTCCTCCGGCCCCGGGCAGGCGGCCCAGGTCACGGGGATGCGCGCGCCGCGCAGCATCATGTCCACCCGGCGGCGGCGCGGATAGGGAACGATCAGCACCGCAGTGCCCTTGCGGCCCGCGCGCCCGGTGCGGCCGGAACGGTGCTGCAGCGTCTCGGCATCGCGCGGCAGTTCGACATGGATGACAAGGCTGAGGCTCGGCAGGTCGATCCCGCGCGCGGCAACGTCGGTCGCCACGCACACCCGCGCCCGGCGGTCGCGCAGCGCCTGCAGCGCGCGGTTGCGTTCCGCCTGGCTGTGTTCGCCCGACAGGGCAACGGCGGCAAAGCCGCGCTCGACGAGGCTGGCATGCAGATGGCGCACGGCATCGCGCGTCGCGCAGAACAGCATCGCGGTATCCGGATCGTGGAACCTGAGCAGGTTGATGACCGCATGTTCGATGTCGGACGGCGCGACGGCGATCGCCTGATGATCGATATCGCCATGCCCGCGCGCCTCGCCCACGGTCGAGATGCGCAGCGCATCGCGCTGATAGCGCTTGGCAAGTGCTGCAATCGGTCGCGGCATGGTGGCGGAGAACAGCAGGGTCCGCCGCCCCTCGGGCGTCGCGTCGAGAATCTCTTCCAGATCCTCGCGAAAGCCCATGTCGAGCATCTCGTCCGCTTCGTCGAGCACGGCGACGCGCAGCGCCGACAGGTCGAGCGACCCGCGTTCGAGATGGTCGCGCAGCCGCCCCGGCGTGCCGACGACGATATGCGCCCCGCCGTAAAGCGCGCGGCGCTCACGCGACGGATCCATGCCGCCGACGCACGGCGCGATGCGCGCCCCGGCCTGGCCGTACAGCCATTCCAGCTCGCGCGCGACCTGGAGCGCCAGTTCGCGCGTCGGTGCGATCACCAGCGCCAGCGGTGCGCCGGCCTGGGGCAGCCGCGCGGCATCGCCGAGCAGATCGGCAGCCATGGCAAGCCCGAAGGCGACTGTCTTGCCCGACCCGGTCTGGGCGGACACCAGCAGGTCGCGGCCGGCGGCCTCGGGTTCGAGAACGGCGGCCTGGACCGCAGTGGGGCGGCATAGCCGCGCGCGACAAGCGCCTCGCCAAGCGAGGCCGGAAGATCAGGAAACGTCATGAGCCGCTCCCCATGGGCGAGGAGGCCGCCCGGCACAAGGCGGAAAACTACGTGACCGGTTCCTCGGCAAGCGCAAGCCCCGCCGCCCGCCCGCTCGCCCAGGCCCATTGGAAATTATATCCGCCGAGCCAGCCGGTCACATCCACCGCCTCGCCAATCGCATAAAGGCCGGGCACGCGCCGCGCCGCCATCGTCTTGGACGACAGCTCGGCGGTGCTGATCCCGCCCGCCGTCACCTCGGCCTTGGCGAAGCCTTCGGTCCCGGTCGGGTGAAAGGCCCAGCCGCCCAGCCGCGCGGCGGCGGCGCGCAGCAGCCGGTCGGGCGCGTTGCCAAGCTCCGCCGTCAGCCCGAGGTCGGCGGCGATGCCGGCGGCCAGCCGGTCGGCCAGCCGTTCGGGCAGCGCCTCGCGCAGCAGCCGGGCAAGGTGCAGGCGCGGGCGTTCGCGCTTGGCCGTGACCAGCCAGTCGGCATCGCGCCCGGGCAGGAAATCGATCGTCACCGCCTCGCGCGGCCGCCAATAGGAGGACACCTGCAGGATCGCCGGGCCGGACAGGCCGCGATGGGTGAACAGCGCCGCCTCGGCAAACGCCCCCTGCCCGGCGCGCGCGACGACGGGGCGGACACGCCCGACAGCTCGCGGAACAGCGCCTCCTCGCCCGACAGGGTCAGGGGCACGAGCGCCGGGCGCGGCTCGACCAGCTTCAGCCCGAACCGGCGGGCCAGCTCATAGGCAAAGCCCGTCGCGCCGATCTTCGGGATCGACGGCCCGCCGGTTGCAATCACCAGCGCGGGTGCAGCGGCGGTGCGATCACCGTGCCCGATGCGGAACAGCCCGTCGCCATGCTCGACCGCCGTCACCGGCGCGCCGCAGCTGAGCTCGACCCCGCCCATCCGGCATTCCTCGACCAGCATGGCGACGATCTGGCGCGCCGATCCGTCGCAGAACAGCTGGCCCAGCGTCTTTTCGTGCCAGGCAATGCCATGCCGGTCGACCAGCGCGATGAAATCCTGCGCGCCATAGCGGCTGAGCGCAGAACGGGCGAAATGCGGATTGGCCGACAGGAACCGGTCGGGCGCGGTGTGGATGTTGGTGAAGTTGCAGCGCCCGCCGCCCGAAATCAGGATCTTGCGCCCCGGTTCATCGGCATGGTCGATCAGCAGCACACGCCGCCCGGCCTGGCCGGCGGTCGCCGCGCACATCAGCCCGGCCGCCCCGGCCCCGAGGATGATGGCATCATATCTGGAAACTGCATCGGTCACGGCCGCGCCCTATCATGCCGCCCGGCGACGGCGATGCACAAAAAAGCGCCCGTCAGGCGTCGGGCCGGGTAAGGATGAACCCGCCGCAGACGAGCGCCACGATCAGCGGCACCGCCGCCCAGGGCAAAGGCAGCGCGACCAGCCCGATCACCGCGCTGCCGCCAAGGCCAAGCGTGGCAGCGATCTTGGCCTTGCGGCCGATGGCACGGCGCTCGCGCCAGGCGCGGATCGGCGGGCCGAAGCGCGGATCGGCCAGGATCCGCGCCTCGAGCGCCGGATTGCCCCGCGCAAAGCAGAAGGCGGCGAGCAGCATGAACGGCACCGTCGGCACGATGGGCAGCGCCATGCCGATCACGCCCAGCGCGACCGAGATCAGCCCCGCCCCGTGCCACAGCCAGCGCCGCATCGCTGTGCTCTCCCGGTCAGAGGTGCGGCGCGACGAGCGCGCCCATATCGACGACCGCGCCCAGCCGGCTGGCGATCAGATAGACGCCACCCAGCTTGCGCTGGACGAACAACGCCTCGGCCGGGGGGACGTGCCACAGCTCGCGCCGCTTCGCCATCGCCAGCCCCTGATCGCGCATCCGTTCGGCAAAGCCGCGATCGGCGAAATCGAACCGCCCGCCGGCGCGCAGCGGCGCCATCGCCATGTCGGCCATGGCCAGAATTTCGGCCTTGCGCTCGGCCGGCACGCGCGGATGGACAAGGCCCAGCGCCTCTGCCGCCGCCCACACCGCCGCCTGGTCGCCGCCCAGCCCCGCCCGGCCAAGGGTGCGATAGCCCTCGGTCATGGCCGGATCGATGGTCCGCGTCGCCCCGAAATCGAGCAGGATCACCCGCCCGCTTGACGGATCATAGAGGAAGTTCGCCAGATTGGGGTCGGTCTGCATCAGGCCGAAGCGGAACAGCTCGTCGAGCACCAGCCGGATGAGCGCGGTCGCCAGCCGGTCGCGCTCGGCCTGGGGGGCGGTTTCGGCCGCCTCGATCGGCAGCCCGGCGACATAGTCCATCACCAGCACCGCCGGACGGGCGAGATCCTCGACGAGGCCAGGGACGATGAAATCCGCGTCGCCGGCCAGTGCCGCGCGGTAGCGCGTCAGGCAATCGGCCTCGCGCAGATAATCGGCCTCGTCGCGCAGCTGGCGCTTCGCCTCGGCCAGCAGCGGCCCCAGATCCAGCCCCTCGGGCACCAGCCGCGACATTGCGAGCAGCGTGGCGACATTGTCGACATCGCTGTCGATGCTCAGCCGCACGCCCGGATACTGGATCTTGATCGCGACATCGCGGCCGCAGGTCAGCCGCGCCCGGTGGACCTGGCCGATCGAGGCGGCGGCGATCGGCGTCCAGCCGAAATCGGCAAACCGCGCCCCCCAGCCCGGTCCCCAATGCCGGTCGAGCACCGCCTGCACCTGCCCGCGCGGCATCGGCCGGGCATCGGCGCGCAGCCGGGCGAGGATGGCGGTCAGTTCAGGCGGCAGCAGATCGCCGGCATCCATCGACATCAGCTGGCCAAGCTTCATCGCCGCGCCGCGCAGATTGGCGAGGCTGTCGGCGACGCGCAGCGCATTGGCCGGGGTCAGCAGCAGATCGGGCAGGCTGGGGCGGCGGCCGCGCGCCATCTCGCGCGCGCCGCCCAGGATCATGTTGCCGGCCACGCCCGCCGCCAGTCCGCCAAACCGGGCAAGGCGGCTGATCCGCCCGGTCGGCACCGGCGCGCCGCGTTCGGCCCGGGATGGCGGGGGGGACGGTGATGGCGATCGGGCGGCATCCGCTGCACGCCCATTGCCCGCCCGCCCCTGTTCACCCGCCCTGCTGTCGCTGTCGCCGGCCATGCCCTGCCCCTTTCCCGTCGCGCCGGACTGGCGCACGCACCGGCTGAGGCCGCGATATGGGCATGCGCCCCGGCCTTGCAATGACCGGGAACCGGTGTCGGCCATCGCGGCAATCCCTGAGTTGCAGCCGCCTCGCCGGCAGACCATCCCGGTCGCCACGCGAATCCAGTTGCGTCCGGGATCGGGCGAAGCGCCGCAGCGTGCCGGGTTTCATTTACTCCGTCTTAACCGGCACATGCGATGCTCGCTGAGGGGACGTTTGCCGCGACGGGACTACGTATGTTGAAACACCCGCCTTCCTCGTCTCCCCCGCCCCGTATTCTGGTCGTCGATGACGAACCCGATCTGCGCGAGGAGCTGTGCGAGTGGCTGGCGCTGCGTGGTCTGCCGGCGGTCATGGCCGGAGACGTGGAGGGCGCGCTGGGCGTGTTGCGGGTCCTGCACGGGATCGAGACGGTGCTGACCGATATCCGTCTGGGCAGTGCCAGCGGACTTGATCTTGTCCGTCGCGCGCGACGCGATCCGGCGCTTGCCGGACGGCATCTGCACTTCGCGCTGATGACCGGCCAGACCGACCTCACCGACCATGCGCGCGACGAGATTGCCGAGCTTGATGCCGTGCTGCTCGCCAAGCCCATCGACCTTGGCCGGCTGCTCGGCCTGCTTCAGGCACCCCGCGCGGCATGACCCAGTCGCCGGCTGCCTTGATCACACCCGCGGATACGGCCGGGGTGTCGCGGACACCGCCGTCGCGCATCTTGCTGATGTTCGCGCTGGCTGCTGCCGCGACCGCGGCGAGCAGCTGGCGGATCGTGATCGGGCCGGGCTTCGAGCTTTATCTCGCGCCGCTTTTCTATCTGCTCGCCTATCGGATCTGGGGTCTGCGCGCCGGGCTGCTGGCGGCCACCGTGTTCATGATCCCCAGCTGGGGCTGGTGGGGCCATCCGGTTTCGATCCTGATCGCGGTCCTGCATGTCGTGGTGGTCGACCGGTTCGTGCGCCGCAACCGAACAATGGCAGAGGCGACGGGGCTGTTCACGATCACCGTCGGCACGGCCATCGGATTTGGTTTTCTGTGGCTGCAATATGGCGCGCCGCCATCGCTGGCCGGCGTCGTCGTGATCCGCAAGGTCATCAACGACACGCTGTTTGCAACCATCGCCGACATGCTGGCCCTGTGCTTCATCGTCGATCCGGTGACGCTGGCGCTGCGCCGCCGCCGGACGGTCAGCCTGAGTTCGGCAATCTATGTCACCTCGCTGATGTTCGGGCGGCGGCGACCACGATGCTGTTCGTCGGCGAAGTGCGGCGGTTCGCCACCAGCTTTGAATCGACGCGGCAGGATATCGGCCGGCACGTCGCGCTGCTCGTCACCGCACAGCATCACAATCCGAAGACCCTGTGGGGGATGCACGACTTCCGGTCGGAAAATGTCTCTGCGCGGCTGCTGATCGTGCCAGACCGGGCGCGTCTGCCGGCGACCGACGATCTGAAGCGGCTGCTGGGCTGCAAGAACTTCGACGATCGCGACCAGCCCGCGGTCAATGATCAGTCGACCTTCGCCTATTGGGTCACCGCCTGCCATGTGCGGACCGTAGAGGTTCCGGGCACCGGCATGACCGTCTCCTATGCCTCGTCGCTGCGTCCGTTCGCGCTTGCCGCCTACACCCGGCTGCTGATCGATCTGCTCGGCTTCAGCATCGTCGTCGCCATCGGCATTGCCATCAACCTGTGGCTCAAGCGCCGGCTCGACCGGTCGCTCGATACCTGGGACAATATGCTCAGCCATTTCGGCGAACCGGGCCTGAAGCCCCAGAGGCCGATGCCCTTTGCCGAGTTCCAGCGGCCGGTGTCGCTGTTCATCGAGAAGAACAACAGCTTCACCGAGGCGCTTGCCGAACGCGACGCGATCTCCAAGGCGATCGCCAAGCTCAAACAGGGCATCGACCTCATCCTCGTCGCCGACATTTCCTATGACGTGGCGGCCGGCGTGCTGCGCTTCGTCTCGCTCGACCGTGAAACCGGGCGGCAGACGATCGCAATCTCGGTGCATGACGCCGACCAGCAGAGCTTCACCAACATCTGCGCGCAGAGCGAGGCGATCGTCGAGCTGCGCGTGAAGGACCGGCCGCCGACCGACTGGTTCCTGGCGGTGCTGCGCGACAATCAGGGCTATGGCCGCTGGAGCGGCGGCTGCTTCCTGCGCCTGCGCCAGGCCAAGGTTGCCGAGGACATGATGATGCATCAGGCGCGGCTGACCGATCTGGGCGGCATGGCATCAGCGCTCAGCCACGAGCTGCGCCAGCCGCTGTTCACCATCGCGCTCGCCGCCGAAAACGGGCTGATGCAGCTTGAGGCGCACGACCATCCCGCCGGCCCGGATGTCGCCCGCAAGCTGCGCCGGATCGAGGAGCAGGTCGGCCGGGCCCGCGCGATCATCGACCGCATCTCGCGCTATGGCCGCATCGATTCGGGCGATGGCGAACCATTCGAACTGGTCGAGGCGGTGACGGCGGCGACCAACTTCATGCGCCCGCTGCTCGTCGCGCAGGATGTGCGCCTCAGGATCGGGTCGGCGCTGCCGACCCCGGTGCTCGCCACCATGCCGCGCGTGGCGCTGGAACAGATCATCGTGAACGCCATCCAGAACAGCCTTGATGCGATCGCCAGCCGGCGCGAACACGGCCCTGCCCGCAGCAGCGCCGACCGGATCGACATCCTGGTGGCCGAGGGTGATGGCGGGATCGACATTTCGGTCCATGACAGCGGCATCGGCCTGGGCAAGGATGCCGCGCACGCCGCCTTTGACCCTTTCTTCACCACCAAGGCGGCAGGGAAAGGCACCGGGCTTGGTCTGTACATTTCGCGTCAGATCATGCTGGAGGTCGGGGGGTCGGTCACGATCCGCGACGGTGAACGGGGAGGCGCAGTGCTGACGGTCCGCTTGCCAGAAACGATCCTGCGCCGGCGCAAGGCCGAGATCGGGCACGCCGCATGACCCGGCCGCGCATCCTGGTGATCGACGATGACGAGGCGGTCGGCGAAACGCTGCAGATGACGCTTGTGCTGCGCGGCTATCCGGCGGTCTGGCGGCCGTCGCTGGCCGAGGCCGAGCGGCGCGACGACCAGGCCGAGGTGATCGTCCTTGACCTGAACATGCCCGGCCATGACGGCTTCACCACTATCGACGACATCGCCCGGTCGCGCCGCCATGCCCAGCTGATCATCGCCAGCGGGCAGAGCGAAAAGATCATCGCCGCCGCCGTCGCCTGTGCGAAGGCGGCGGGCATCGCCGTGCTGGGCGCGCTCGAAAAGCCCTATACCGGTCGGGAACTGGTCGACGTGCTCGACCGGTTCGTGCCGGGCGGGCCGGACCCCAATGCCGATGATGCCGGGCTGATCCAGGCCGCGATCGCGGACGGCACGCTGGTCGAGCGGCTGCACGTCGTCTTCCAGTCCAAGCGCGATCTGAAGCGCGGCACCATCACCGGCTATGAAGCGCTGGCCCGGCTGACCGGCGAACGCTTTGTCAGCCCCGAACTGATGTTCGGCCCGGCGGTGCCGCTTGACCTGCAGCTGCAAATGACGCGCAAGGTGTTTCTGGAAAGCATCGCCGCATGGCAGCGGCTGAACGACGCCGGTGCGCCGGTGCCGATTTCGGTCAACTGCAACCCGCAGACTTTGTGCCATCCGGCGTTTCTCGACATGGTCGAGGCGCTGGTGCGCGATGCCGGGCTGCCGCCGTCGATGCTGCTCGTCGAGCTGACCGAACATGCCTCGCTTGAACAGGCGCACCAGCTGGCGCGCGCGGCCAGCCGGCTGGCGATGCTCGGCTTCCGGATGGCGCTGGACGATTTCGGGCGCGGCACGACCAGCTATGAACGGCTGACCCGCCTGCCGCTCGCCGAGATCAAGATCGACAAGGATATTTTCTGGAGCGCCTGCGCCGGCGAAATCTCCATGTCGATGCTGCGCGAGGTCGTCACCTTCTGCCACGCCAACGGCATGGCGGCGACGATCGAGGGCATTGAGTGCGAACTGCACCGGCGCGAGGCGCTCGCGCTCGGTGCGGATTTCGGCCAGGGCTTTTTGTGGGACAAGCCGGGCGAGCTGCTCGCCCAGCCCGAACCGGCCGTCCGCCAGGCGGTCGGGCGGTAAAGCGGCGCGGGTTACCGCCCGCCGCCCGCGCTGCCGGCCCCAGCCCTGCCGGCCCCAGCCTTGCCAGCCAGCGCCCGCATCACGTCGCGCCACGCCACCAGCTTGAAGTTCTGCGCCCTGGGCGCATTGTCGCCGTCCTGCGCGACGAACAGCCCCTGGCCGAACCCCGCGCCGAAGCCGCCGGGGGCAAAGGCGATGCCGTCGGTTTCCTGAACCGCGCCCAGCGCGCCGGCCGCGATGCGGAACCGCCCGGCCGGGCGCAGATCGGGCAGACGGTAAAGCGCATAGCCATTGTCGCCCTGGCTCGATGCGATCAGCCAGCCGCCGCGCCGCCCGCGCGGGGCAAGCGCCAGCCCCTCGACATCGGCAACCAGCTGCACCCCGTCGACCGGCGCGACCAGCCGGCCATCAACCGCCCCGTCGGGGCGCGCGTCGAACGCCCAGATGCCGCGATCCTCCTCGCCCACGAACAGGGTGCGGCTGCGCGGGTCGACGACACAGCCCTCGGTCTGGGTCTGGAGCGTCAGGCTGCGCACCAGCGTTCCCGACGGCGCGGTGCCGGCCAGATCGATGCGCACCTGATGGACCGCCCCGTGTTTCAGGACCGAAAAGGCATAAAGGCTGGCGCGGTCGCGCATCAGGCACACGCCATAAGCCTCGCCCGCCCCCCGGGCACGGTGCCGAGCGGAACCAGCCGCGCCGCGCCGATGTCGAGCCGGTAGAGCCGCAGCCGCGCCGCCGCCTCGTCATTGCGGTCGGACGCGACGACGATCACCCCGGCCCGGCCCATATCGACCAGATCGACATTGTTCAGCCGCCCATCGGGCAGGAAATGCCGCGACCGCCCGTCCAGCCCATAGACGTGCAGACCGGCCTTTTTATCGGTGCCGACGATCAGGCTGGCGGCCGGGTTGCGCCGGTTGCGCCAGATCGCCGGATCGTCGGCGGCATCGGCCGCCGCCGTGCCGACCGGCTCGGTCTCGCCGCGCGCGGTCACGGTGACGGTCGCCGGTGCGGGCGATGGCGGTGTCGCCCCCGCCCCGGCAAAGCCGGCCAGCAGCGCGGCAGGCAGGCCGCAGAGCAACGCGACGCGCATCCGCATCAGAAGGTCACCCGCACGCCGCCGGTGAAGCGCCGGCCGAAGCGTTCCCATTCGATCGTGTAACGGTCGGTCGACCGGGTCGAGATGCCCGACGCGGTCAGCACGCTGCCCGGATCGGCAAAGCGCCGGCCCGGATTGTCGAGCAGGTTCGACGCATCGACGAACAGTTCGACCTGCGGGGTGACCGCATAGCGGGCGGAGAAATCCAGCTCGTCATCGGCGGCCCAATAGGTGTCGCCGGCATCAACGGCGGTATCGGCAATGCCATCGAGCCATTTGCTGCGCCGCTGATACTGGAGGCGCAGCGACAGGCCATATTTCTCGTAATAGGCGCCGACATTGTAGACAACGTCCGATGTGCCCGGCAGGCGGACGCGGCGCTGCGCCACGCCCGAAACGGCAGGCTTGGTGACGCGGCTGTTGTTGAGTGTCAGATTGGCCGACACGCCAAAGCCGCCCATCCAGTCGGGCAGGCCCAGATCGGCCGTCCAGGGTTCGATCTGCAGCTGCGCCGCCGCCTCGATCCCGAAGATGCGGCCGCTGCCGCCATTGGTGATGCCGCTGAACACATAGCCGGAGCGGTCGACGCCGCCAAAGTTCAGCGCATCGGAGCCGAAGGTCTGGCGCTGGACATAGAGCACGTCCTCGACCCGCTTGTAGAACGCGCCGAGCATCAGGAAGCCCTGCGGGCGGACATACCATTCGAAATAGGCGTCAAGGCCGTAAGCCCGTTCGGGCTTGACCGCCGGATTGCCCCCGGAGATCGTCAGATTGGCATCGTTGATCGTGACATTGGGGCGCAGCTGATCATAATCGGCGCGCGCGGCGCCGCTGTTGAACGACAGCCGGACCTTTTTCTGATCGTCGATATTGTAGTTCAGATGCAGGCTCGGAAAGGCCAGCGTCTGGCTGCTCGTCGCGGTCAGGGTCTGGTTCTGGGTGCCGATCTGGCCGGTGGCGATGCCGCGGTTGCGCAGATGCTCGATCCGCACCCCGCCGACGATCGAGCCCCAGTCATAGCGCAGCGTGCCCATGGCAAAGCCCGCATAGACCTGTTCGCGCACGTCATAGATATTGCCCGTCACCGGCGCGAAGGCGAAGGTGCGGCGCGCAGCCTGGCTGGCACTGCGAACCAGATCGGTGTTGAAATAGCGGAAATCGTAACCAAGCGGGATTTCGCCGAGAAACGCCTTGTCGAGCGAGGCCGCCTGATAGCTCGTCGGCAGGCCGATGGCGGCGAAATCGGCAGCGCTGGTGCGCACAATCTCGTTCTCGTCGACGGTCTTGGTGCGCTGGTCGAACTGGAAACCCAGTTTCAGCGTCGCATCGGCCCCGAGCAGCGCGGTGTTCCGCGCGATGACGAACTTCGCCGTATAGGCATCGGTGGTGTCGACCGCATCGAGCACGCGGAACGAGCTGAGCGGCTTGGTGAAGCTGTCAATCGCGCGCACCGGATCGCCAGCCTGGAAGCGCGTCGGGCTGGCAAGCTGCAGCGTCGTGAACAGCGAAACGCGCGCCAGCTGCGGATCGCGCAGATCATATTCGACCGTCGGCCGCGCGGTGCGGGTCGACGGGCTGTCCCAGCGCGCCTCGCCCACCACCGAGCGATCGTCGCGCGAGCGGGTGACATTGCCCAGCCAGTTGAGCTTCCACCCGTCGCCAAAAGCATGGCTGCCCTCGACCGTGTTGGTGAAAATCGACTGGCGGAACGCGCGCAGCGTCGACCGCTGGTTGATGTCGATGCCGTAAACCCGCCCGAAAAACGGCGTGTTGCCGGTGCAGACATCGGCATAGCCGGTCGTGGTCGGGGTCGGGTTCGAACTGGTCGTGCAGGCGGCGGTGTTGACGGTCAGGTCCGACTGGCGGTCGTCGAGATCGAAAATGTAATTGTCGCGCGCCTCATTGTCGGTGAACGCCGTGTAGATCGACCGGAACGAGATGCGGTTGTCGGCATCCGGCTCCCAGTCCAGCCGGCTGGTGAGCGAGTAATTGCGCCGCTTCAGGCGATAGAGCTTGTTCTCGGTCTCGCGCGCCCAGAAACGGCTTTCGAAACCGGGGCGGCGGTCCTGGCTGACCTGTTCCCAGTCGGTCTCGAAGTTATCCGTGACCATGTTGCGTTCAAAATAGCTGCCCGACACGACGACGCCGATCTCGCCCGCCCCCGCCCGGAACCGGTCGGCAAGCACCAGCGAGCCTTCATATTCGGGCCGGTTGCCCAGCTCGGCACGGCCGACCGCGCCGCGCGCGGCGACATACAAGCCCTTGTAATCAAAGGCCGAGCGGGTGACGATATTGACATTGCCCGACACGGTTTCGCCCGGCATGTCCGGGGTCACCGCCTTGGACACGATGATCTGCGAGGCGATGGCCGAGGGCACGGAATCAAAGCGCGCGTCGCGGCCTTCCGGGCTGACGACGTTGATCCCGTCGAACGACAGGCTGGTCCAGTAATTGGGCGCGCCGCGCAGGCTGATATAGCGGGCCTGGCCCTGGTCGCGCTCGACCGCGATGCCCGGCAGGCGGCTGGCCGCCTGGGCGATATTCTGGTCGGGCAGGCGGCCGACCGCATCGGCCGCCGCCACCGAGACAAGCGAGTCGGAGTTTTTCTGGACGAGCAGCGCCGCCGCCTCGGATTCGGCGATCGGCCGGGTGCCGGTGACGATGATGGTCGCGGCCTCGTCCTCGGCCGAAGCCGGATCTTCAGCCGGGGCGGCGTGCGCAGCCACCGGCAGCGCCAGCGCGGCGCCGGTTATCAGAATGGCCCTGAACGGCACGCGCAGCTGCGCGCGCCGGAAAATGAAGCTGGTCATGTCGAATCCCCCTTGCCAGTTCTGGCGTCGGGGACGGCCGATAGGCGCGATTTAAGACGCTTCCGAAACGGTTGCGCAACGGTTCAGCGTCGGCACCGCGACACTTTTGTGTCAGCACCCGGATGGATCAGCCTTGAAAGGGGCAACAGCGGCAACGCACCGCGCCCTGCAGGCCCGGCCGGGGCGGCTCGGAAAACGGGGATGGTCTGGAAATGGTGCCGCAGAAGGGACTCGAACCCCCGACCCCAACATTACGAATGTCGTGCTCTACCAGCTGAGCTACTGCGGCGCGCCCCTTGGCGGGAGGCAGGCCGTTACCAGCCTCGGGCCGGGCTTGCAAGCCGGGGATGAACACGGATGAAACCGGGGTTGTCCGCCGGCGCGCTTTACCCTTCATTTACCATGGTGGCGGCACAATCGACGGGCTTAAGGCCCTGGGGGATGGTCATGGACGAGATGCGCGGCTTCGACGAACGGGACGAGCTGTTGCTCGAAGACGAGATTGCCGACGCCCCTCCCCCGGTCATTGGCGGGGATGAGCGGCGCATGCATGTGCGCGCTTACAATTATTGGGTGTCGCTGCTCGGCGGGCGCGCCTATCCGTCGATCGAGGATCTCGACCCGGCGAGCATCGAGGATTTCGGGCCGAACAGCGTGCTGCTCGATTTCACCGCCGGCATCGACAATCCGCGCATCGCCTGGCTGGGCCGCAGCCTGCGCGAGGAATCGGGGGCCGCGGCCACGGTGCGGTCGATCGCCGAAGTGCCGCCGCGCTCGCTGCTGTCGCGGCTGACCGACCATTATCTGCAGATCATCGCCAATCGCGCGCCAGTCGGCTTCGAGGCGGAGTTCGTCAACAAGGACGGGCTGCAGACGCTCTATCGCGGCATTTTGATGCCGTTTTCGTCCGACAATGACAGCATCGATTTTGTCTATGGCGTCATCAACTGGAAGCATGTCGCCGCCGATGCGATGACCGAGGCGCTGTCGCGCGAGATCCATGACGCGCTGAAGGCCGCGCCGCGCGGGCCGACCACGGCCCCGGTCTGGGCCGATGGCCCGCATGCGGCACCAAGCTTTGCCGGCCTGACCGGCGATGACGATCCCGGCATTGATGACGGCGCGGGCAACGCCGCCGGCCTCGCTGCCCCGGCCGCCGGCGACGGGCTGTGGGACTGGCTGGCCTCGGCCCGCGACAGCGCCGAACAGGCGCGCGGCGCGCAGGCGCGGGCGCATGGCGCGCTCTATGCGGCGCTGGGCCGGGCCTATGATTTCGCGCTGGTGGCCGAGGACCGGCCCGAGGATTATCAGGCGCTGCTGGCCGAAGAGGGGCTGACCGTCCAGGCGCGCGCGCCGATGACGCCGGTGGTCAAGCTGGTGTTCGGCGCGGATTATGACAAGACGCGACTGACGGAGTATGCCGCCGTCCTCACCCATGCCCGGCGCATCGACCTTCAATCGGGCGAGCTGCCGGCCTGGATTGAGCGCTTTGCCGGCGGGCTGAAGGGCGTGGTGGCGGCCGAACGCGCGCTGCGCGCCGGTCGCCCCGACCGCGACCGCCAGTCGCGCGCACGCGCGTCGCTGCGCCAGGCCCCCCGCGCGCCGTGGTCGCGATGGAAACCGGCGAGGCGGAGTTCGTGCTGCTCGTCGGCCGGCGGCTCGGCCCCGGCCAGCTGGGCATTGTCGGCACGCTGGCCGATGGCGCGATGGTCGACCGCGCGATCATGAAGACGGCGGAAACGCGCAGCAGCAGCGCAAGCAGCGGCTAAGCGCCCGATTTCCGTAACGACCGGGGTTGAGAAGCGCCGCCAAGGCGCGCATAGCGACCGAACCCAAGCGCCCGCATCCGACGGGCGCACGAACCGCAGGCGGAGACCTATGGCGACGGCCACGCGCACCCGGCAGGACACGCCGGATCAACAGCTTATCGATTCGATTTCCCATGCCCTGCTCAGCCGTGCCCTGCCCGGCGAGCTCGACGGCTTCGATGCCGAGGCGTGCAGCGCGGCGGCCGCGTTCATCGCCCGCGCCGCCGATTGCCGCCGCCCCGGCGAGCCGGTGATCGAGCTGGAATCCATTGCCGGTCCGCACCGCTTCATGCGGCTGGCGATCGTCAATGACGACATGCCGTTCCTGGTGGATTCGGTCGCCGCCACGGTCAGCGCCCATAATCTGGCGGTCGACCGGCTGCTCCACCCGGTCGTCGCGGTGCGCCGCGACGCGGACGGGGTCGCGACCGAAATCCGCCCCACCGCCGACAGCGGCGAGCGGCGGGAATCGATCATCTATATGGAGGTCGAACGCGCCGATGCGAAGCAGCGCCGGGCGCTGCTCGATGAACTGGCCGCCGTGCTCGCCAATGTCCGCGCCGCCGTCGATGACTGGCCGCTGCTCAAAAAGGCGATGCGGGACGATGCCGACCGGCTGCCCGATGGCGAGGGTGCGGAACTGCTGCGCTGGTTCCTTGCCGATCATTTCACGCTGCTCGGCCATGAACGGCGCGACCGCGATCTCGCCCGCCATGACGCGCTCGGCCTGTCGCGCTCCGACCGGCAGGATCTGCTGACCAAGGGCTCGATCCAGCGGGCCATCGCCCATTTCGAACAGGGCGGCGAAGCGCCGCTGCTGATCAAGTCCAACCTGATCTCGACCGTCCATCGCCGCGCGCCGCTCGACCTGCTGCTGGTGCCGGAACGCGAGGACGGGCGGATCAGCGGCCTGTCGATCCATGCCGGGCTGTGGACGTCGAGCGCGCTCGCCAGCGCGCCGGGCAAGATCCCGGTGCTGCGCGCGCGCCTTGCCCGACTGCAGGAACGCCACGGTTTTGATCCCGCCGGCCATGCGGGCAAGGCGCTTGCCCATGCGTTCAACGCGCTGCCGCACGATCTGCTGACCGCCTTCCTGCCGGCGGAGCTGGAAACGCTTGCCCTCACCTTCATGTCGCTGGCCGACCGGCCGCGCCCCAAGCTGGTGATGATCCGCAGCACGCTGGCGCGGCACATCTTCGCCTTTGTCTGGCTGCCGCGCGACGATCTGACGACCGCGCGGCGCGTCGCCATCGGCCGGATGCTGGCCGAGGAATCGCGCGCGACGATCCTGAACTGGGGCGTGGCGCTGGAAAGCGGCGACCTGGCGCTCATCCGCTACACGCTCGACATCCGTGACGGCGGCAAGCTGCCCGATGTCGATGCGCTCGACCAGCGGATCAGCGACATGGTGCGCAACTGGGCTCCGGCGATCGAGGCGGTGCTGGCCGAGCTTGGCGATCCCGGCCGGGCGGCGCGGCTCAGGCTGCGTTACGCGCAGGCCTTCCCGCCGCATTACCGCGCGCGCTATTCCCCGGCCGAGGCGGCACGCGACATTCTGCGGCTGTCGGCGCTGGCCGGCGAGGCGCGCGACGTGCGCCTGCACCGGATGGCGCATGACGGCGACAGCCAGCTGCGGCTCAAGATCTTCAATGTCGGCGGCAGCGTCGCGCTGTCGGACGCGGTGCCGGCGCTCGAGAATTTCGGCTTCAAGGTGATCGAGGAACTGCCCGCCACGCTCGACGACGGGCTGGGCCGGGTGCATGACTTCCTGCTCGAAGTCGAAGAGGGCGCGGCTGAGGCGCTGCTTGCCCGCGCCGCGCAGATCGAACCGGCCATCGCCGCCGTGCTGTCGGGCGCGGCGGAAAACGACGCCTTCAACCGGCTGATCGTGTCGAACGGCATGGAGCCGCGCGCGGTCGTGCTGTTCCGCGCCTGGTTCCGCTATCTGCGCCAGACCGGCCTGTCCTATGGGCTGGCAACCGTCGTCGACGCGCTGCGCCGCGCGCCCGATGTCGCCGAAGGCATCACCGCGCTGTTCGATGCCCGCCACGATCCTGCCCGCCAGGGCGATGCCGCGGCGGCGGATGCGGCGGCAGAGGCCGCATCGGCGGCGATCGAGGCCGGGCTGGCCAAGGTGGCGGCGGCCGATGACGACCGCATCCTGCGCCATCTGCGCGGCGTGGTGGCCGCAACGCTGCGCACCAACGCCTTTGCCCCGGCCGCGGCCGAGGCGCTGGCGTTCAAGCTTGATTCCGCGCAGGTGCCGGGCCTGCCCGCGCCGCGCCCGTGGCGCGAAATCTGGGTCTATTCGCCGCGTGTCGAGGGCATCCATCTGCGCGCCGGCCCGGTCGCGCGCGGCGGGCTGCGCTGGTCCGACCGGCGCGACGATTTCCGCACCGAGATTCTGGGCCTGATGAAGGCGCAGCGGGTGAAGAATGCGGTGATCGTGCCGACCGGGGCCAAGGGCGGCTTTTTCCCCAAGCAGCTGCCGGCCCCGTCCAACCGCGATGCCTGGCTGGCGGAAGGCACCGAAAGCTACCGCATCTTCATCCGCACCCTGCTGTCGATCACCGACAACATCGTGCAGGGCGCGGTGCGTCACCCCGATGCGGTTGTTCCCCGCGACGGTGCCGACCCCTATTTCGTGGTCGCCGCCGACAAGGGCACGGCGACATTTTCCGACGTCGCCAACGCCATCGCGCTCGAACGCGGCTTCTGGCTGGGCGATGCCTTCGCCTCGGGCGGGTCGCAGGGCTATGACCACAAGGCGATGGGCATCACCGCCAAGGGCGGCTGGGTGTCGGTGCAGCGGCATTTTGCCGAAATGGGCGTCGATGTGCAGACGCAGAGCATCCGCGTCGCCGGCTGCGGCGACATGTCGGGCGACGTGTTCGGCAACGGCATGCTGCTGTCAAAGGCGATCAAGCTGGTCGCGGCGTTCGACCATCGCCACATCTTCATCGATCCCGATCCCGATCCGGCGGCAAGCTGGGCGGAACGCGAGCGGCTGTTCGCCCTGCCCCGGTCGAGCTGGGCCGATTATGACGAAAAGCTGATCTCGAAGGGCGGCGGCGTGTTCCCGCGCGCGGCCAAGACGATCACCCTGTCGGCCGAGGCGCAGGCGGCGCTGGGCGTGACCGAGGCGCAGTGGGAGCCGGCGGCGCTGATCTCCGCCATCCTCAAGAGCCCGGTCGACCTGATCTGGTTCGGCGGCATCGGCACCTATTTGAAGGCGCGTTCGGAATCGAACAGCGAGGTCGGCGATCCGGGCAATGATGCACTGCGCGTCAATGCCGAGGAGGTGCGCGCGCGCGTGATCGGCGAAGGGGCCAATCTGGGCGTGACCCAGGCGGCACGCATCGCCTTTTCGGCGCTGGGCGGGCGGATCAACACCGACTTCATCGACAACTCGGCCGGGGTCGATTGTTCGGACAATGAGGTCAATATCAAGATCGCGCTCAACCGCGAGATGACCGAGGGGCGGCTGTCGTTCGACGACCGCAACGCGCTGCTCGCGCGGATGACCGACGATGTTGCCGAGCTGGTGCTCAACGACAATCGCCAGCAGACGCTTGCCCTGTCGATCGCGGAAACGGGCGGGGCGGACCGGCTGCCCTCCTATATCCGGCTGATCGAGACGTTCGAGGCGACCGGGCGGCTCGACCGCGCGGTCGAGGGGCTGGCCGCCAATGACGAGCTGCTGCGCCGCGCGCAGGAAGGCCGGGGCCTGACCCGGCCCGAACTGGCGGTGCTGCTGTCGACGGCGAAGCTCGCGCTGCAGGATGCGATCGAGCACACCGCGCTTGGCCAGGATCCGAGCCTCGACAGCGATCTGCTCGCCGCGTTCCCGGCGGAAATGCGCGAGCGCTTCCCGGCGGCGATCGGCCAGCACCAGCTGCGCCGCGAGATCCTGGCGACCAAGATCGCCAACCGCATCGTCAACCGGCTGGGCATGATCCATCCGTTCGAACTGGCCGAGGAGGAAGGTGCCGCGCTGGGCGACATTGCCGCCGCCTTTGTGGCCGCCGAACGGCTGTTCGGCCTGCCGGCGCTCTGGGCCGATATCGACGCCGCGCCGATGACCGAGGCCAGCCGCCTCGCGCTGCTCGACGCGGTGGCCGGCGGCGTCAGGCTGCAAATGGCCGATCTGCTGCGCGCCCATGATCCGGGGGCGCAGCCCGGGGCGCTGGTCGCGCGGCTCCAGCCCGGCATCGCCCGGCTGGGCGCCGATGTCGAAGCGCTGCTGGAAGAAGAAGCGCAGGCGGCATCGCAGACGCTCGTCAACCGGCTGACCGCGACCGGCGCGCCGGTCGAAATCGTCCGCCGCGTCGCCCGGCTGCACGACATGGACGGGGCGATCGGCCTCGCCGCGCTCGGCTCCGCCACCGGCACCGACGAGATCGTGCTGACCCGCGCCTTCACCCATCTGGGCGAAGCGCTCGGCCTTGACTGGGCGCAGGCGACGGCCAACCGGCTCAGCCCGACCGACCCGTGGGAAAGGCTGCTCGCCTCGGGCCTTGCGCGCGATTTCCAGCAGATGCGGCTGGATTTCCTCGCCCGCGCCCCGGCGGGCGATCCGCAGGCGCGGGTCGCGGCCTGGCTCGACCAGCAGGCGCAGCGCGTCACCCAGTTCCGCGAACTGGTCCGCCGCGCCCGCGCGACGGCCGCGCCCAACGCCGCCATGCTCGCCCAGATTGCGGGCCAGGCACGGGTGCTGCTCGGCCGCTGACCGCGACGCCCGCCCGCTTCATCCCCCGGCCTTGCGCACGGCCCCGGCCCGCGCAAGGTCCGGGAACATGAGGTTGGGGGGCAGACGCCTGATGACCGGTTCGGGAAAGGACGGCGGCGATCACTGACCCATTGTTCCGCAAGCGGCTGTCGCGGCGGCTGGCAATCGCCACCGCCGCGCTGCTGCTTGCGTGCTGGCTGCTGCTGTCGACCGCTCCCGCCGCCCCTGGCCGCGCCGCGCCCTCGCCACAGGACGTCGCTGCCGGCCGCGCGGCGATTGCGGCGCTGAAGGCGGTGCGCGGCGCGGATCAGGGCCGGGTGACCATCGACAACGCCATGCTCGCCGGCATCGCCGCACTGGCCGGCGACGCCAGCGGCCGCCGCCATGTCGATCTGAGGATCGCGAACGGGCGGGTGGAAGGCGTGGCCAGCCTGCCACTGCCCTTGGGCCTGTGGGTCAATGTGCACGCATCCGCGCTGCCCAGCGCGCGCGGCTTTCCGCCGGTCGAGGCATGGATCGGGCGGCTGCCGCTGCCGCGCATGGTCAGCCGGGCGGCGATCCGGGCTGCGCTGTGGCTGGGCCGGAGCCGGGGCGCAGACCTGCCGCCGCTCGACCGGCTGGTGCAGCGGGTCGAGATCGGCGACGGCATTCTGGTCGCGCAGGTCAGCCTGCCGTCGCGCACCGGGCTGATCGACACCGCGCTCAAGGCCGGGGGCACGGGGTTCGACACCGCTCAGGCGGTGCGCGGCTATTGCGCGCTCGTCACCGCCGACCGCGCGGTCGGGGCCGGCGCGCCGCCCCGGCTTGCCGACCAGATCCGGCTGCTGTTCGCCGAACCGCCGGCGACGCCCGATACGCACCGGGCGCGGCTGGCGGCGCTGGCGCTGCGCGCGGTGCCCGAGCGCGGCGACGATCTGCTGCCCGAACTGGCTGCCGCCGCACGCAAAGCCTGTCCTGCGGGCCAGAACGGATCGGTGTTGGCCGATCCGGTGCTGGGCGGGCGGACCGATCTGGCCAAGCATTGGGCGCTGTCGGCGGCGCTGACCGCCGCCTTTGGCCGCGATGCCGCGCGGGCGATCGGCCAGTGGAAGGAACTGTCGGACAGCCTGCCGAGCGGTTCGGGCTTCAGCTTTGTCGATCTGGCCGCCGACCGGTCGGGCATGCATGCCGCCGAGGCGCTTGCCGATCCGGCGCGGGCGGCACAGGCCGAAGCCTTGCTGGCGCGCGCGGATGATGAGCTGCTGCTGCCCGCCGCGCTTACCCGCGCGCCCGAAGGGCTGACCGAGGCGCAGTTTCTCGCCCGCTTCGGATCGACCGAAAGCGCGCGCTTTACCGCCGCCTCCCGCGCGATCGACGCCGCCCTGCCGCTCGCACCGGCGGCATTGGCCAGGGCCAAATCCCGCTGACCAAAGCCGCGCTGACGCAAGCCCTGCCGGCCGGCGCGCGCAGGCGGCACGCGCCACGCTGCACAGAATCGCCAAAAAGAAAGGCCGCCCGAAGGCGGCCTTCCCAGAAGTTCACCGGAACGACGCGGCTCAGGCCGCTTCGTCTTCCAGATCGCCGCCCTGGACCGGACCGGAATCCTGGCCCTTGGCCGACACGTCGCGGTCGACGAACTCGATGATCGCCATCGGGGCGGCGTCCGACGCGCGGATGCCGGCCTTGACGATGCGGGTATAGCCGCCGTTGCGGTCCGCATAGCGCGGCGCCAGCACGTCAAACAGCTTCTTCAGCTGGGTGTCGTCGAGCAGCCGGGCATGGGCGAGACGCCGATTGGCGAGGCCGCCCTTCTTGGCCAGCGTCACCAGCTTTTCGACATAGGGGCGAAGTTCCTTCGCCTTGGCGACAGTGGTGATGATCTGCTCGTGCTTGATCAGCGCGGCGGACTGGTTGCGGAACAGGGCGGTACGATGGGATGCGGTCCGCTGAAGCTTGCGGCCGCCAACGCGATGGCGCATGTCACACTCCGTTTGTCAGGGGGCCGTGCGAGGTACCCCAAGCCGGGCAGCGCCGACATGGCGCAGCCGAAGTGCGCGCCTAGACCCAAAAACCCCGCCAGAGTCAACCCCGCCAGCATCAAGCCCGCCGGAGTCAGGCCCGGCAGGCCGCGCCCGGTTCAGCCCGCGCTGCCGCGCGCGGCCGCGATCGCGCGTTCGGCCTGCCCCTCGATGCGCTTGATCAGCTGCGCCAGCTCGTCGAGCTTTTGCAGCGTGGTGCCGTAGCGGCTGAGGATATAGGCATCGCCGGTCAGCTCGTCGCCCAGCGCCTCGACGATGCGGATCGCATAGCCGAACTCGACCGACAGGTCGCGCGGCCGCTCGCGCCGCTCTGTCGGCTGGGCGGCGGCCATCGCCAGGCGCGCGCCCTCCGCGCCACCCGCTCTCAGGCCGCGCTGGATCGAGTCGATCCGCGCCTGGTGGCTGGCCGTGTTCGTCACCCGGCGCATCATGTCGGCCACCAGCACCCGGCCGTCGAACTTGATGCCCGCGCGGTGGCCGATCTGCCAGATCACCACCCCGCCGACCTCGATGTCGCCGCGCATCAGCACCAGCTCGGCATCGCGCGGCGGCAGCACCTTGCCCTCGACCATCGCCCCGGTGCTCGACACGTCGCGGATGAACACGTCGAACCGTTTGTCGCCATAATGGAGGACGGCGGACAGCATGGCGTTGCTGCGCGGATCGCGCGGACGCAGCCCCGGCGCACCGGGCGCGGACGGCTCATCACTGGCCAACAGGGGAGTTTGCTGCACCATCGCCGATGATCCCTAGCGCAAGGAGATTGCCAAATGCTTTGCGCGCGCCCCCGAAACACCGCTAGACCGCAGCAAATGACAAGCAGGGCACGCCGCCTGCGCAATGAACGGAAACCGGGGGACAATATGATGCGCCTGTCGAGCCTGATGTGCATGTCGATCCTGGCCCTCCCGGCGCTGCCGGCAACCGCTGCGGCCGCCGCACCGGCACCGGCGGCGATCGCTGCGGGCGATACGGTGATCCATGCCGGCGCGCTGCTCGACCGGCCGGGCCGCGCGGCGCGCGGCGCATCGACGATCATCGTCCGCGCCGGGCGGATCGCTGCGGTCCTGGACGGGCTCATTCCCCCGCCGCCAGGTGTGCAGCTGATCGACCTGTCCACCCGCCATGTCCTGCCGGGGCTGATCGACAGCCATGTCCATCTCGGCTCCGACCGGGCGGGCAATGAAGGGCTGCTGGCGGGCTTTACCGAAAATCGCGAGCTGGCCGCGCTCGAGGCCTATTGGAATGCGCGCAAGACGGTCGCCGCCGGCTTCACCACCGTGCGCAACCTGGGCGATGCCGGCGCGACGCTTGCCCTGCGCGAGGCGATTGCCCGCGGCTGGGTGGACGGGCCACGCATCGTCGATGCCGGGGCGTCAATCTCGGCCACCGCCGGTCATATGGACGACCGGCTGGGCGTGCGCGACGAGTTTGCCGAGCATATGCCGCATGGCCATCTGTGCGACGGGGCGGAGGATTGCCGCCGCGCGGTGCGCCAGCAGGTCGGGCGCGGCGCCGACGTGATCAAGATCGCCACCACCGGCGGCGTCAACAGCCGCATCGGCGCGGGCCTCGGCGCGCAGCTGTTCGACGACGAGGTCAAGGCGCTCATCGACACCGCGCACATGTATGGCAAGAAGGTCGCCGTCCATGCCCATGGCAATGACGGCATCCTGCTCGCGCTGCGCCACGGCGCGGATTCGATCGAACATGGCACGATGCTCGACGATCAGACCGTCGCGCTGATGCGCAAGACCGGAGCCTATTATGTGCCGACCCTGTCGACAGTGAACGGCTATATCGAGCGTCTGGCCGCCAATCCGGGGGCCTATTCGCCCGAAGTGCGCGCCAAGATCGAATGGCGGATCGGCATCACCGGCAAGTCGCTGGAAAAGGCGGTGCCCGCCGGGGTCAGGATCGCGTTCGGCACCGATGCCGGCGTATCCAAGCATGGCCGCAACGCCGATGAGTTCGAGCTGATGGTCAAGCACGGCATGACGCCGATGGCGGCGATCGAGGCGGCGACCGTCAATGCCGCCGATCTGCTTGGCCTGTCGGCCGAAATCGGCACCATCGAACCGGGCAAGAGCGCGGACCTGATCGCCGTGGATGGCGATCCGGTGGCCGATGTGAAGCGGCTGAAGGCGGTCGGTTTCGTCATGCGCGCGGGGCGGGTGCTGAAGGGCGAGTGAGCGCCACCGCGCGGGTCCGCCGCGAAGTTGGCGAATTTTCCGCCAATGCTTGGCATCATCTGCCGATCATCCCCGGCCATGATCGGTGCCTGATTGGCTTATTCCGCTGATTTCAGCGCTTTTCGGATTTTGGCACGGCCCTTGCTGAATGTTTGGCAAGCCGGCGGATTAGCCGCCGGCAGCCAGACCAGGGACCAGACCGATGACCTTCACCACCGACCTTGCCAACCGCGTTGCCGCCCTTGCCGCCGCGCTCGCCATCGCCACGCTGACGCTGATCGCCGCCGTCGGCCCGGCGACCCCCGCCGGCCTCACGATCTGACGCGCGCCAAACCTGCCCCCCCCCGCCCCGAACAAGGACCAGACCGATGACCTTCACCTCCGACCTTGCCAACCGCGCCGCCGCCCTTGCCGCTGCGCTCGCCATCGCCACGCTGACGCTGATCGCCGCTGTCGGCCCGGCCACCCCGCCGGCCTCACGATCTGACCGGTCGGAACGCCCCTCGACGCACGCCGGGGCACGGCGCAAAAACCGAATATAGCACGACAATCAAAAGACGATTTTCAAAAGGACGCAGGGATGACCGCACCGGAGATGGGGCTGGCGCTGCACGAACTCGGCAAAAGCTATGGCCGGCGTGTCGTTCTTGACGGTGTGAGCCACCGTTTCGCGCCGGGCCTGACGCTGCTGACCGGGCCGAGCGGCGCGGGCAAATCGACGCTGTTGCGGCTGATCGCCACCGCCGAACGCCCCAGCCGGGGCAGGTCAGCTGGCAGGGCGCACGGCTTGGGGGCGGCATTCTGCCGCGAACGGCGCTGCGCGACTATCGCGGCACGCTTGGCTATGCGCCGCAGGCGGTCGACCTGCCCGAAGACCTGACCGCGCGCGCCTTTATCGGCTTCATCGCCGCGCAAAAGGGGCTCGACCGGCGCGCTGCGGACGCGCAGTTCCTCGCGCTCGCCGATGCGGTCGGGCTCCATGCCGATGCCGGCCGGCTGATCGCCACCTATTCGGGCGGGATGCGCCGGCGGCTGGTGTTCGTGCAGGCACTGCTCGGCGCGCCGCGCGTGATCGCGCTCGATGAACCGACGGCGGAGCTGGACGCGGACAGCGCCGGGCGCGTCGCCGCGCTGATCCGCGAACGGGCCGCGCACGCGACCATCATCATGACCACCCATCTGGCCGCCGAACTGGCCGCCGATGCCGCCGCCACGCTGCGCGTCGAGGGCGGCGCCGTGACCCCGGCCCGCGTGATGGCCGCATGATCGCCCCCGGCACCCTCGCCAAGGATCCGCCCCGCGCTGCGTCCCCCGCCGCGATGGCCCCGGCGGGCCCGGCCACCCATCCGCGCGCGCAGGCGGCATGGGCCGCCTGTAGTGCAGCGCTTGCCCGCTATGCCCGCAGCCCCGGGCTGTGGATCCTGATGCTGATCGCGCCCATCGGCGCGCGCTTCATGATCCCGACCGGCGATCCCAGCAGCATCACCATCGCCATCGGCAAGCAGTTGCCGGTGCTGACCGCGCCGGTGATCGGCGTGTGCCTGGGCATCACCGTGTCGACGCTGCTGCTGCCGCTGGCCTATATCTATCTGCGGTCCAACACCAATCGCCGCCAGCCCTGGCAGCTTCTGGACGTGACGCCGGGATCGCGGGTCGCGCGGACGCTCGGCCGGTTCGGCGCGGACCTTGCCGTGCTGGCGCTGCTGCTCGCGGTGCTCAATGCCGCGGGGCTGTTCCTGGCGCAGATCATTCTGCCCGGCGGGCTGGGCGGGCTGGCGGGGGGTGGTCTGGCGGGGGCCGCACAACTGAGCCTTGCCCTGTGGCTGATCGTCGCCCCCGCGCTCGCTGGCCTGGCGGCGATCCGCGCGCTCTGGGCGGCGGTGCCGGTGCTGCGCGGCGCAGGCGGGGATATCGCCTTTTTCATCCTGTGGATGGCAAGCCTCGTGCTGCCGGTCGCGGCGAGCGACAAGCGCGGTTTTGCCGCCGCCATCTATGACTTTCCGGGCTTTACCCGCCCGTTGCTGCACGGCACCGACCCCGGCCGCATCGATCTTCAGATCGGTGCCGCAACGGTCGAGCCGGGCCGCCGCCCGGTCGATGCTGTGGCCGGGCTGATGTCCCCGGCTATGCCGCCGCGCGCGGCGCATGGGCGGGCATCGCGCTGCTCGTCGCGCTGCTTGCGGGACTGGTCGAACGGCCCGGCCGCGCCCGCCGCCCCGGCCTTGGCACGCGCATTGCGGCGCGGATCGGCACCCGGCCGCTGCCGGCCGCCCTGCCCGAACGGCCAGCCTCCCCGGCGCGCATGATGCCGCTGGCGCACATTTTCAGCGAGACCCGGCTGATCGCCGCCGCGCCCGTCTTCGCGCCGCTCGCCCTGGCCATCGCGGTCGGCGGGCTGCTGACCGGCATGGCCCCGCTTGCCGAACGGGCGGCGCTGCTGCTGCTGATCTTCGGCGTTTCGGCCCAGGCCGGGCGGATGGAGGCGCGCGGCCTTGCGCCGCTGATCGTCACCGCCCCGGCCGGGCGCTGGGCGCGGCGGATCGCGCTGGTGGCGGCTTCCGGCGCGCTGATGGCGGCGGTGCTCGCCCCGGCTGCGCTGGCCGCCGCCGACCCTGCCCGGCTGATCATCGGCGTCGCGCTGGCGGCGGCCATGGCGGTGGCCGCGACCGGGATGGCGATGATCAGCCGTTCAGCCTTCGCCCCGCGGCTGATCCTGCTGATCATCTGGTATGGCTATGCATCGCACTGACCGCACCAAAGCGCGATCAGCGGGCGAGCGCCTGCCTGACCAGCGGGGCGATGCGCGCGGTGACCCGGTCGATGCCGGCGGCGGTCGGATGGATGCGGTCCGCCTGCATCAGCTTTTCGTCGGTCACGACGCCGTCCAGAAAAAACGGATAGAGCGGCACGCCATATTGGCGGGCCAGCTGCGGATAGATGGGGTTGAACGCCGCGACATAATCCGGCCCCATATTGGGGGCGGCGACCATACCGGTCAGCATCGCGGGAATGCCCCGCTGCTTCAGTTCGTCAAGGATCGCGGTCAGGTTGGCGCGCGTCTCATCGGGGCTGAGGCCGCGCAACATGTCGTTGCCGCCCAGCCCGACAATGACCAGATCGGGCCGGCGCGGCAGCCCGTCGAGCACAAAGCCCAGCCGCTGCCGCCCGGCGGCGCTGGTGTCGCCCGACACCCCGGCATTGTGGACCACGGCCTTGACCCCGGCCTCGGCCAGCGCCGCCTGCAGCCGGGCGGGGAAGCTTTCGGTCTGGGTGACGCCGTAACCGGCATAAAGGCTGTCGCCGAACGCGACGACCAGCCGGGCATCGGCGGCCACCGGCGCGACCGCGCCCCCCGCCCCCGCCTGCGGCGCGGGCGCTTCGGCGGCAACAGCCGCATTGCCAGGCTGCGCGCCGTCACCCGGTGCAGCCGAACAGGCGGCGAGCCATTGGAGGATCGCCAGCGAACCCCCATTAAGGGACAGGCGCGTGCATCGCGCGAGACGGGAAGCCTTCATGACCGAACATATCGCAATCACCGCGCGCAATGTCACCCTCACCCTTGGCCGGACGGAGATCCTGCGCGGCGTCACCCTTGATGTGCCCGACGGGCAGAGCCTGGCGATCCTCGGCCCGTCGGGATCGGGCAAATCCTCGCTGATGGCGATCCTGTCGGGGCTGGAGCGCGCGAGTTCGGGCGAGGTGCGCGTGGCGGGCGTCGATTTCTCCGCGCTCGATGAAGACGGGCTGGCACGGGCGCGGCGCGGGCGGATCGGCATCGTGCTGCAGAGCTTTCACCTGCTGCCGACGATGACCGCACTGGAAAATGTCGCGACCCCGCTGGAACTGGCGGGCCGCGCCGACGCCTTTGCCCGCGCGGCCGAGGAGCTGGAGGCGGTGGGGCTGGGTCACCGGATCGACCATTATCCGGCCCAGCTGTCGGGCGGCGAGCAGCAGCGCGTCGCCATTGCGCGCGCCGTGGCCCCCGGCCCGCGCATCCTGTTCGCCGACGAACCGACCGGCAATCTGGATGGCCGCACCAGCGATGCGATCGTCGATCTGCTGTTCACCCGCCGCCGCGCGGCCGGGGCGACATTGGTGATGATCACCCATGACCGCGCGCTGGCCGAGCGCTGCGACCGCGTCGTCGAGATGCGCGACGGGCTGATCGCGAGCGACCGGCCCGCCGAACGGCGGCCGGCGGCATGACGGGGACGGCGATCCCGCCGGGCGGGGCCGGCTGGCGCACGCTACTCGCGCTCGCGCGGCGCGATCTGCTCGGCCGGCTGCGCGGCCTCAGGCTGCTCGCCATCTGCCTGGTCCTCGGCGTCACGACGCTGGCGGCGATCGGCAGCCTGACCGCCGCGATCACCGGCGAACTGGCGGCGCGCGGCCAGACGATCCTGGGCGGCGATTACGAAGTCGCGATCAGCCAGCGGCGCGCGACCGCCGCCGAACGCGCGGCCATCGCCGCGACCGGCCGGGTCAGCGAAACGGTGCGCACCCGCGCGATGGCGCGGCGCGGCGACCGGGCGGTGCTGACCGAGCTCAAGGGCGTGGACAGCGCCTATCCGCTTTACGGCCGGGTGACGGGCGCCACGCTTGCCGGGCTGGCGGCGGACGAGCTGGTCGTCGACCGCGCCTTTGCCGGGCGGCTGGGGGTCGGGCCGGGCGATGTCGTCCGCTACGGCACCGCTGATTTCCGCATCCGCGCGGTCATGACCGAGGAACCGGACCGGGTCGGCGAAGGCTTCACCCTCGGCCCGGTCGCCCTCGCCTCGCTGGCCGGGATCGACCGCACCGGCCTGTTGCAGCCGGGTGCGCTCTACACCGCCAAATACCGGGTGCGCATGGCAGGCGGCGCCCCGGCCCCCGTCGTCAAGCGGCTGCAGGCGCAATTCCCCGCCGCCAGCTGGACGCTCAAGGACCGCGACAATGCCGCTCCCGGGGCCAACCGGTTCATCGCGCGCATGGGCCAGTTCCTGTCGCTGATCGGCCTTGCCGCGCTGGTCATCGCGGGCATCGGGGTCAGCAACGGCGTCGGATCCTATCTGGCGTCGAAGCGCGCCGGGATCGCGACGCTGAAGGTGCTGGGCGCAAGCTCGGTCGATATTGCGCGCATCTATCTGATGCAGATCGGCATGGTGGCGCTGGGCGCGATTGCCGCCGGGCTGGTGCTGGGCGCGCTGCTGCCGCCGCTGATCGTGCAGCTGGCGGGCGATGTGCTGCCGGTCGCGCCGGGCTTTCGCCTTTACTGGGCTCCGCTGGCGACCGCCGCCGCTTACGGGCTGCTGATCGCGCTTGCCTTTGCGCTGCCGCCGCTCGCCCGCGCGCGCAGCCTGCCTGCCGCCGCCCTGTTCCGCGCGCTGGTCGGCGCGCCGGGCCGGATCGACCGGCGCACGCTGCTGCTGGTCGCGGGGGCGGCACTGCTGGTGCTGCTGATCGCGCTTGTCCAGGCGCGCGACCCGCTGTTCGCCGGGATCGTGCTGGGCGCGGTCGCCGCCGTGCTGCTGCTGCTCGCCGGGCTGGGGGTGGCGATCCGGCGCACCGCCCGCGCGCTGCCCCGGCCGCGCCGGCCGCTGTGGCGGCTGGCAGTCGCCAATCTGCACCGCCCCGGCGCGCAGACGGCGGCTCTGGTCGTCGCCCTCGGCCTTGCGCTCACCCTGTTCGTGACGCTGGCCGCGATCCAGACCAGCCTTGATGCGGAGATCCGCCGCACGGTGCCGGCGCGCGCGCCCGCGCTGTTCGTGCTCGACATTCCATCGGGCGAGGCCGCACGCTTCCGCGCCGCGGCGACCGCCGCCGCGCCGGGGGCAGAGCTGAACATCGTGCCGGCGCTGCGCGGCACGATCACCGGCTATGGCCAAACCCGGGTCGCGAACCTCAAATCGCTGCCCGACGGGGCGTGGTTCCTGCGCGGCGAACGCGGCGTCACCTACAGCGCCGCCTTGCCCGAAGGGTCCGACCTGGTGGCCGGGCGCTGGTGGCCGGCGGGCTATGCCGGGCCGCCGCTCGTCTCGCTCGATGCGGAGGCGGCGCGGATCCTTGGCCTCAAGGTCGGCGACACGCTGACGGTCAGCGTGCTCGGCCGCGAGATCCCGGCGCGCATCGCCTCGCTGCGCAAGGTCAACTGGGACACGCTCGGCTTCAACTATATCATGGTGTTTTCACCCAATACGCTCGCCGCCGCGCCGCACAGCCTGACCGCGACCGTCGAGATCGACCGCGCCCGCGCCGCGCCCGACGCGACTGCGCGGGTGACGCGCGCGGTGCTGGATGCCTTTCCCTCCGCCTCGGTGATCGAAACCGGCGAGGTGATCGGCCAGGTGCGCACCCTGCTCGACCAGATGGCGACCGCGATCCTGATTGCAGCGAGCGTGACGATCATGGCCGGGATCGCCGTGCTGGTCGGGGCGATCGCCGCCGCCCGTCAGGCGCGCAGCTATGATGCCGTCATCCTGAAGACGCTGGGCGGCACGCGCGGCCAGATCCTTGCCGCGCAGGCGGCGGAATATGGGCTGCTCGCGCTGCTGCTGGCGGCGCTGGCGCTGGCGCTCGGGCTGGGGGCGGGCTGGTATGTCATGACCCGGGTGTTCGATTTCAGCTTCGTCCCCGACTGGACGGTCGTGCTCGCCACGCTGATGGGCGGGGCGGTCCTCACGCTCGGCATCGGCCTTGCCGGCTCGCTGCCGCTGATGTCGGTGCGCCCGGCCCGCGCGCTCAGGAGCCTGTGAGCATGACGCCGCTGCACCCCGCCCCTTCCGCGCCCGCCACAGCAGTCACCGTCTGGTTCGACGGGGCCTGTCCGCTGTGCCAGCGCGAGATCGCGGCGATGCGGCGGCTGGACCGGCGCGGGGCGATCAGCTTCATCGATGTCGCGGCGGATGCCGATCCCGGCTGCCCGATCGACCGGGCAGATCTGCTCGCGCGGTTCCACGCCGCCGAAAATGGCCGCATCCTTTCTGGCGCGGCAGCGTTCGCTGCGATGTGGCGGGCGATCCCGCTGCTGCGCCCGCTTGGCCTTGCCGCGCGCAACCGGCTGGTGCTGGCGCTGCTCGAGGCCGCATACCGCGCATTTCTGCGCATCCGCCCCCGGCTGCAGCGGCTGGCGGGCAAAAGATGAGGAGAGCGATCATGACCGATGACGACAAGGCGCTGGGCCGCAAGATGGCGGTCGCCGCCGCGATCGGCGCGGTGATCGCGATCCCGGTGCCGTTCGTCGGGCCGCTGTTCGGCGCGGCGGCGGGTGCCGGCTATGCGTGGTGGAAGGGCCGCCGGCGCGCCTGACCGCGCGGCCACATGAAAAAAGGGGGCACCCGGCGGATGCCCCCCCTGTTTCCGTCAGCCCGTTCCCGACCGGATCAGCGCGCCACGCCCATTTCGTCGAGCAGGCGGGTCGCGCCATCGACCTTGTCCATCGTCCACAGCATGAAGCGGCTGTCGACATGGATGGTGCGGTTGACCACCGGGTTGAACATCCAGTCCGCCACCACGCCGTCGAGCGTGCCGTCAAACGCCAGGCCGACAAACTCGCCCCGCGCATTGAGCGTCGAGGACCCCGAATTGCCGTTGGTGATGTCCACGGTCGACAGGTAATCGACCGGCAGCGTGCCGAGCGACGGGGCGGCATAGCGGCCATAATCCTTGGCGCGGATCAGCTCCAGCATCCGGTCGGGGGCGTCGAACTCGCCCTTGCCGGTGTGCTTGGCGGCCAGCCCCTCGGCGGTGGTGAAGGCCGTCCAGGCCAGCCCGTCGCGCGCCTTGCCGCTCACCTTGCCATAGGTGAAGCGCAGCGAGCCATTGGCGTCGGGATAAAGCGTCCGCCCTTGGGCAGCGGCATAGGCAAGCCGCCCGGCCATATAGGTCGCGCGCGCCTTCTGCATGTCGCCGGCGCGGGCCTTGGCCTTGTCCTCGCCCGCACGGTCTTCGGCATAGGTCGCCACCGCAAGGCGGATGAACGGATCGTTCGACGCCTCAAACGCCGAGGCCGGCTGGTCGAGCCAGCCGAGCCGGGTCTTGGTGTCGGCAAGGCCGGTCTCGGCATAGAGCCTGTCGGCGACCGCCGGATAGGCGGCGTCGAAGCTCTTGTGGCGCTCCTCCGCCGGCAGCTTGCGATATTCGGCAAGCGCATGGTCGAGGATCGCCCGGTCGACACCGGCATCATAGCGGCGCTCGATCGCGGTCAGCCGCTGCACGGTGAAGGCACGGTCGCGGTCCTGAAAGCCCGGTTCACGCGCGGCGTCGGGCTTTTCGCGCTCCTTGGCCCAGCGATAGGCAAGCCGCGCGGCCCCGAACAGCTGCGCACGGTTGAGCAGGCCGCGCCGCGCATCAGCCAGCTCGGCGGCATTCTGCTCGGCAACCAGCCGGTCCATATCGGCGATCGCCGCGCCAAAGGCCGCGTCGCGCTTCGGATCGGCCTTCACCCAGGCGCGGAACGCCGCTTCATCGGCTTCCTTCTTGGCGACAAGGCCCATCGCCTCGGCCCCGGCCAGCTCGCCGATATATTTTTTCTTGTAGTTGTCGGCGCCCTTCAGGATCGACGCATATTTGATCGTCGCCGCCTGATTGCCGGCAACCGCGCTCTGGATGCGGTCGGAATAATCGTTGAGCAGCCGCTGCTGCAGCGGGGTCAGCGTTTCGAACGCGAACCGCGCCTCAGCCGCGGTGCGGTGGCGGAAGGTGACGCCCGGAAAGCCCGCGACCATCACGAAATCGCCTTCCTCGACCCCCTTGTCGGCGATCTTCAGGAACGCCTTGGGCCGGAAGGGCACATTTTCCTTGGCATAGGGCGCGGACGCGCCGTTCGGCGCGACATAGGCGCGATAGAAGCCGAAATCGCCGGTGTGACGCGGCCACATCCAATTGTCGGTCTCGCCACCGAAATTGCCGACGCCGCCCGCCGGGGCATAGACGAGGCGGACGTCCTGGATCTCCAGCTGCTGCTGGAGGAAATAGGTCTGGCCGCCAAAATAGGGGCGAACGTCGCAGCGGCGCGACGGCTGCTGCTCGCATGCCGCAATCAGCGCCTTGCGATTGGCCTCCAGCCGGTCATAGCGCGCCCGGCCCGTCAGCTTTTCAGCCCCCTTGACCATCGCGGCGGTGACGTCGCGCAGATCCTCGATCACATAGATGCGGCTGCCCGGCGCCGCCGGCAGCTCGTCGCCCAGCGTCTTGGCCAGAAAGCCGTCGGTCAGATAATCCTGGCCGGGCTTGGAGTTATACTGGATCGAACCATAGACGCAGTGATGGTTGGTCGCGACCAGCCCCTGGGGCGACAGGAACGCGGCCGAACAGCCGCCAAGCGAGGCGATGGCGGTGAGCGGCGGGCGGTTGAGATCGCCAAGCGTCCGCGCATCGAGCGCGAGGCCCGCCTGTTTCAGCTGCTCGGCAATCGCCGGCGTCTGGCCGGGCAGCCACATGCCTTCCTCGGCCATGGCCGCGCTGGCGGCGGTGCCGAGCAGGGTGGCAAGGATCAATCGGCGCATCTGCTTCTCCCCTTTGCGGTGGTTCAATCTGTCATTGGCGCCGGCGCGCGGCCGGACGCGGTACCCGGATCGCCTAACCGGCCCGGGCGGGACACGCAATCACCGGTGGGGGACAACCGGCCGGGGCACAGGCCGCTGCATCGTCGTCAGCGGCGGCGCGCCGGGCGCGGGCGCGAAGGTTTCAACCGGCACAAAGCCAAGGCCGCGATACAGGCTCTCATTGCGCGGATTGCTGTTTTCAAGCCAGGCCGGCAGCCCCGCACGGTCGGCCTGTTCGAGCGTCGCGGCGATCAGCCGCCGGCCCAGCCCCGCGCCGCGCGCCTCCGCCGCCACGCCGACTGCGAACAGATAGAAATGCGGTTCGGCCGGCCGGCGGCGGCGCATCGCCCGGTCGACGGCCAGCGCCCGCCCGACCGCCCCCGGCCCGCCCGCGCCGATCAGCCGGGCGACCAGCGCCAGCTGGGGCAGGATCGGCATCGCCTTTGATCCGCCGGGGCCGAGCCACATCGTCCCGCCGCCCTGATCGGCGATCATGCAGATGCCGCGCGGCAGATAGACATGGCGGCCAAGCGCGGTGAACACCGCCTCGATCGTCTCTGGCGGCCCCAGCGTCCAGCGCGATACCGGATCGTCGGCAAAGGCCTGACCAACCAGCCGCCCGAGCGTCCGCCAGTCCGCCGCCCCGGCCCGGCGCAACCCGCCTGTCGCCGACGCGCCCGAATCACCCGCGCGATCAGACGCTTCGCCGATTCCGAGATCATTTTCTCCCGCACCGCCCATCACGCGCCGCTCGCCTCCCCGAAAGAACACGATGCTGGGCCGGAGCGGCGGTTGCGGCAAGCCCCGACGCGCCGGGCAGTGCCCGGCGCGGAGGTTTCCAACGATTGTCAGGAAAATGGTGCCCAGAAGAGGACTCGAACCTCCACGACCTTGCGATCGCCAGCACCTGAAGCTGGTGCGTCTACCAATTCCGCCATCTGGGCACGGGGTAGGCGGCGCGCTTAGCGGCGGTTCTATGGCCTTGTCAACACGTTCTTGGCGGGCCAAAGGCGCGAGCCAAGGCAAGGAGCGCATTTTCATGAAGACAAGCGTGGTGACGGTCTTTGGCGGCGGCGGGTTCATCGGACGCTATGTGGTGCAGGATCTGCTCGACAGCGGCCGGGGGGACCGGGTGCGCATCGCCCAGCGCGATCCCAAATCGGCCTGGTTCCTGCGCCCGATGGGCGGGCTGGGGCAGACCCAGTTCGCAGCCGCCGATATTCGCCGCCCCGACAGCGTGGCGCGCGCGGTGGAAGGTGCCGATGCGGTCGTGAACCTTGTCGGCGTGCTGGCCGGGGATTTCGACGCCTTCCATGTCGCGGGCGCGCGCAACGTCGCCGAAGCGGCGGCGAAGGCGGGCGTGCGCAGCCTTGTCCATGTCTCGGCGATCGGCGCCGATCCGGCCTCGGCATCGCGCTATGGCCGGTCCAAGGGCGAAGGCGAGGCGGCGGTGCGCGCCGCGTTTCCGGGCGCGACCATCCTGCGTCCGTCAATCGTGTTCGGGCGCGAGGACGGGTTCACCAACCGCTTCGCCCAGCTGATCCGCATGCTGCCGGTCGTCCCCGTCGTGCGCGGCGCGACCCGGTTCCAGCCGGTGTTCGTCGCCGATCTGGCGCGCGCGATCGCCGAATCGGTCGCCCGGCCCGATCTGCATGGCGGGCGCACCTATGACATTGGCGGGCCGGAAACGGTGTCGATGGCAGAGCTGATGCGCAATCTGGCCGAATGGACGGGGCGCAGCCCGCTGTTCATCGATCTGCCCGATGCCGCGACCGCGGCGCTCGCCCGCCTCGTCGGCTGGGCGCCGGGCGCGCCGATCACCTGGGACCAGTGGCTGATGCTGCAAACCGACAATGTCGTGGCCCCGGGCGTAGCCGGGCTGGAGGCATTTGGCATCCAGCCGACGCCGCTCGCCGCGGTCGCGCCGTCCTGGCTGGTCCAGTATCGCCGCCAGGGCCGGTTCGACGGGGTGAAGACCGACCGCCCCTGAGCCGGAACGGGCGCAGCCGCCGCGCCCGATCCCTGACGGCTTTCCCGCCCCTCCCCCGATGGGCGGCCTGTTCATCCGCCCGCCCCGGCCCGCCGCGCCGGGGCCGGCTTTACCGGCCGGGACCTGCGCCATGCCTTTGATCCTCACCGCCATCCTGCTCGGCATTGTCGAGGGACTGACCGAGTTTCTGCCCGTGTCGTCGACCGGGCATCTGATTCTCGCCTCCGAACTGCTCGGCTACCGGGCGGAGCAATGGGCGACGTTCAACGTGGTCATCCAGCTGGGCGCGATCCTGGCGGTGATCGTGCTCTATTGGCGCACCTTCTGGGCGGTGGCGCTGGGCCTGTTCGGGCGCGATGGGACGTCGTGGCGATTCGCGCTCAACCTGCTGATCGCCTTTGCGCCCTCGGTCGTGCTCGGCCTGCTGTTCATCGATGCGATCGAAGGGCTGCTTGGCAATGCCATCGTCGTCGCCATCGCGCTGGTGCTGGGCGGCATCGCGATTCTGGTGATCGAGGCGCTGGCGCGCGGGTCGACACTGCCGCCGGGCATTGCGTCCCTGCCCTATGGCCGCGCGCTGGGTGTCGGGCTGATCCAGTGTCTGGCGATGGTTCCGGGCGTCAGCCGGTCGGGCGCGACGATCATGGGCGCGCTGGCGATGGGCGTCGAACGGCGCACCGCAGCCGAGTTCAGCTTTTTTCTCGCCGTGCCGACGATGCTGGGCGCGACCACCCTGTCGCTGATCAAGCATGGCGACGATCTGGCGGCGGCCAATGTCGATTGGGGGCTGATCGGGATCGGCTTTGTCGTGTCGTTCATCGTCGCGCTGGTCGTCATCAAATGGTTTGTCGGGCTGGTGTCGCGGCGCGGCTTTGCCCCCTTTGCCTGGTACCGGATCGTCGCGGGCAGCATCGCCCTGGTCTGGCTGCTGGCAAGATAGGTCCGATCCGGTCTTTTTCTTCCCGCCCGGAGATTGAAAAACACGGACTTGCCGGATGGCATGAAAATATCAGGTCAGGCTAACTGACCTTCATTCGATTCATTGCGTGACTTGGCCGCGCAGCTTTGCAATATGGTCGCGAAAAGGAGCGCGGCCATGGCCGATACACCAATGCTGAAATTCGTCGACCGGGAGCAGGCCTATCCGGCCAAGCGCACGGCACCGCTCCGCGCGGAGGATTTCCGCGAGATTGCCGACCGCTATGCCGCGCCCGATGCCGAGGCGCAGGCCGGGCGCTGCTCGCAATGCGGCGTGCCTTATTGTTCGGTGCACTGCCCGCTGCACAACCACATCCCCGACTGGCTGCGCCTGACCGCCGAAGGGCGGCTGCGCGAGGCCTATGAGCTGTCGAACGCGACCTCGACCATGCCGGAGATTTGCGGCCGTATCTGCCCGCAGGACCGGCTGTGCGAGGGCAATTGCGTGATCGAGTTTTCCGGCCATGGCGCGGTCACCATCGGCTCGGTCGAAAAGTTCATCACCGACACCGCCTGGGATCAGGGCTGGGTCGAGCCACTGGTGCCCGGCCCGGCGCGCGGCCAGTCGGTCGGCGTGATCGGCGCGGGGCCGGCGGGGCTGAGCGCGGCCGAATATCTGCGCGGGCTGGGCTATGACGTCCATGTCTATGACCGGCATGACCGGGCGGGCGGGCTGCTGACCTATGGCATTCCGGGCTTCAAGCTTGAAAAGCATGTGGTGATGCGCCGCATCGCCCGGCTGGAGGATGGCGGCATCGTGTTTCATCAGGGGCCGATGTGGGCGGCGCCCTGCCCTTTGCCGAGCTGCGCGCGCGACACGATGCGGTGCTGATCGCGACCGGCGTCTATCGCCCGCGCGCGATCAAGGCACCGGGGGTCGGCAGTGACGGGATCGTCGATGCGCTCGATTATCTGATCGCGTCCAACCGCAAGGGGTTTGGCGATGCGGTGCCCGCGTTCGACAGCGGCGCGCTCAACGCCGCCGGCCGCCATGTCGTGGTGATCGGCGGCGGCGACACGGCGATGGACTGTGTCCGCACCGCTGTCCGTCAGGGCGCGGCGTCGGTCAAATGCCTGTATCGCCGCGACCGCGCGAACATGCCCGGATCGCAGCGCGAAGTCGCCAATGCCGAGGAGGAAGGCGTCGAGTTTGTCTGGCTGTCCGCGCCCGAGGCCTTTGAGGCTGACGGCGAAGGCCGGGTGACGGCGGTGCGCGCGACCGGCATGCGGCTGGGCGCGCCGGACGCCAGCGGCCGCCGCGCACCCGAACCCGATCCCGACGCGCAGTTCCGGCTGGAGGCGGATCTGGTGATCAAGGCGCTGGGGTTCGAGGCGGAAGAGCTGCCGCGCCTGTTCGCCACCCCCGAACTGGGCGTGACCCGCTGGGGCACCGTGCGGATCGACCACAAGACGATGATGACCAGCCTGGACGGCGTGTTCGCCGCCGGCGACATCGTGCGCGGCGCGAGCCTGGTCGTATGGGCGATCCGCGACGGCCGCGACGTCGCCGACAGGATGCATGCCTGGCTGAAGGGCAAGGCGAAGGCCAGAACGGAAAACAAGGAACAGGTGGCGGCGTGAGCATTTTCGACGGACATTTCAAGGCATCCCGGCTGGCGGCAGCGATGGTGATCGCGGCGGCCATCGCCCCATCGGCGATGGCGGTCGCGCAGCCTGCATCCCCGGCACCGCTGGCCACGGCAGCGACGCCGTCGGCCGCCGCGCAGCTGGTCGAGATCATGATAGAGCCCGAGAAGACACTGGCGGCGACCCGCAAACAGTCGCTCGACCAGCTGATGTCCATGCTGCGCAGCGACCCCAATGCGGTCAGCCTGGACAAACAGCGCCCGGGGCTGTTCGACGCGGTGGCCAAGGCCGTCGATGCGGAGCTGCAGACCGTCATGGCCGGGCTGCTGGTGAAGATGCGTGACCGCTATGTGGGGGCCATCGAGTCCCGGCTGACGGCGAAGGAGATGGACGATCTGCTCAGCTTCTACCGGTCGCCGACCGGCCAGCGCCTGATCGAACAGACACGGCAGGCCGGCATGGCCAAGGGCGGCGAGGCGGTCGCGCAGGCGATGGCGGAGAAGCGGACCCGGATAGATGCCAGCGACGTCAGCGCGGTCAACAATGCGGCCCTCGCCGCCGCGATGCAGGCGGTCAGGCCGGAAGACGTTCCGTTGCTGGCGGCCATGGCCCGGAACAGCGCGACGCCGAAGATTGCCGCTCTGCAGAACGAGCTTGGCCCCGTCATCATGGCCGACACCAACAAGGCGATCGAAGCCAGCCTGCCGCGCCTGATGGAGCGGTTGCAGGCCGCCACGCGCCAGCATCTGGGAGTGAAATGATGATGCCGGACGCCCCGCTGCCGGGTGCGAGAGACCGCTCCGCCCAACGCGAACGCCTTGCCCGGGAGGGCATGTATCGCCCCGAGTTCGAGAGCGATGCCTGTGGCGTCGGGCTGGTCGCGGCGGCGATCGATGCGCTGAAGGCGGTGTGGCATCGCGGTGCCTCGATCGCAGCCGGCGACATCGTGCGCGGCGCGAGCCTGGTCGTGTGGGCGATCCGCGACGGTCGCGACGTCGTCGACAGGATGCACGTCTGGCTGAAGGGCAAGGCGCAAGTGAAGGCAATGACGAGCGAAAAGGTGGCGACGTGAGCGGGGTGTTACTCGCCGGGCTCCTGCTGGTGGCCAGCGAACCCGCGACGGACGCGGCCAGAATGGCTGCTGCCCGGTCGCTCGTCTCTGCCATGGATTATGGAGCCCGGCTGCCCGATCTGACTGCCACATCTCTATCGCGCGTAACGAGCCGCATGGTGGACGCGTGCGCGGCGCGGAATGACGACCCGAAGTTGCCAGAGCGAGAAAGGCGCGACTGCATCGCCGACAGCTTGCAGTTCGAGCGCCAAGCTGAGCCGGTTCTTGCTTCGCTTGCTCCCGAGATGCGGCGAAAGCAGTTGGAGGCGGTCGCCGAAGCCTATGCATCCCAATTTTCAACGGTCGAACTCGAGCAGCTCACATCCTTTTACTCAACCGAGGTCGGGAGGACGCTCGCGGCACGCCAGCCCGCGGTCGACCAGGCGCTGGTCGAGAGACTGAACGATCTCGGGCTCGACATGTTGATCGAGTTCCTGACCCGGATGAAGAAAACAAGTGGCGAGTGAGTTCGCACCGCCCCCGACAAGGCCTGACACCATGATCGACAGCACCGCCCAACGCGAACGCCTTGCCCGGGAGGGCATGTATCGCCCCGAGTTCGAGAGCGATGCCTGTGGCGTCGGGCTGGTCGCGGCCACCGACGGGCGGGCGTCGCGCCGCGTGGTCGCGGCGGCGATCGATGCGCTGAAGGCGGTGTGGCATCGCGGCGCGGTCGATGCCGATGGCATGACCGGCGACGGGGCGGGGCTGCATGTCGATCTGCCGGCGCGTTTCTTCGACGATGCGATCGCCGACAGCGGCCACCGGCCGCTGCCCAACCGGCTGGCGGTCGGCATGATCTTCCTGCCGCGCACCGATCTGGCCGCGCAGGAAACGTGCCGAACGATCGTCGAATCCGAAGTGATCGATGCCGGCTACACCATCTATGGCTGGCGGCAGGTGCCGGTCGATGTGTCGGTGATCGGGCGCAAGGCGCAGGAAACCCGGCCGGAGATCGAGCAGATCATGATCGCCGGGCCGCTGCCCGACGAACAGTCGGCGGCGGAGTTCGAGAAGAATCTCTATCTCGTCCGCCGCCGGATCGAGAAGAAGGTGATCGCCGCGCAGATCGCGGGCTTCTACATCTGCTCGCTCAGCTGCCAGTCGATCATCTACAAGGGGCTGTTCCTCGCGGAATCGCTCAGCCTCTTTTATCCCGACCTTCAGGACGAACGGTTCGAAAGCCGGCTGGCGATCTTTCACCAGCGTTATTCGACCAACACCTTCCCGCAATGGTGGCTGGCCCAGCCCTTCCGGTGTCTTGCGCACAATGGCGAGATCAACACGATCCGCGGCAACAAGAACTGGATGAAAAGCCATGAGATCAAGATGGCAAGCCTCGCCTTTGGCGAGCATAGCGAGGACATCAAGCCGCTGATCCCCGCCGGCGCGTCGGACACGGCGGCGCTCGATGCGGTGTTCGAGGCGATCTGCCGCTCGGGCCGCGATGCGCCGACCGCCAAGCTGATGCTGGTCCCCGAAGCCTGGCAGAACGAGCCAGGCATGGATCCAGCCAAGCGCGCCATGTACGAATATCTGGCGAGCGTGATGGAGCCATGGGACGGCCCGGCGGCGCTGGCGATGACCGACGGGCGCTGGGCGGTCGCGGGCATGGACCGCAATGCGCTGCGCCCGCTGCGCTACACGCTGACCGGCGACGGGCTGCTGATCGTCGGATCGGAAACGGGCATGGTGGTGGTACCCGAGACGATGGTGACCGCCAAGGGGCGGCTCGGCCCCGGCGAGATGATCGCCGTCGATCTGGATCAGGGCGGGCTGCTGTTCGATGCCGAGATCAAGGCGCGGCTGGCGGGCGAGCATCCCTATGAGGCGATGGTCGGCGGTTTCCGCACTTTGGCGGACCTGCCCCCGGCCGCAGGTGAAACCATGCCCGCGCTTGACCGCGCGGCGCTGACCCGGCGGCAGGTGGCGGCCGGGCTGACGCTTGAGGACATGGAACTGATCCTGTCGCCGATGGCGGAGGACGGCAAGGAAGCGGTGGGCTCGATGGGCGACGACACGCCGCTTGCCGTGATTTCCGACAAGCCGCGCAACATCGCCCAGTTTTTCCGCCAGAATTTCAGCCAGGTCACCAACCCGCCGATCGATTCGCTGCGCGAACGTCATGTGATGTCGCTGAAGACGCGGTTCGGCAATCTGGCCAACATCCTCGACGTCGAGGCGCAAAGCTCGAACGTCCTCGTGCTCGACACGCCGGTGCTCAGCTGTGCCGACTGGACGCGGCTCAAGGCCTCGTTCGGCGATCAGGCGGCGGAAATCGACTGCACCTATGTGGCCGATGGCGGACCGGAGCGGCTGCGCGCCGCCATCGCCCGCATCCGCATCGAGGCCGAACGCGCGGTGCGCGAAGGCCGGACCGAACTGTTCCTGACCGACGAGGGCGTCGGCGAGGCGCGCATGGCCGTGCAGATGGTGCTGGCGGCGGCCGCCGTCCACACCCATCTCGTCCGTCAGGGCCTGCGCAGCTATGCCTCGATCAACGTCCGCGCGTCGGAATGTCTCGACACCCATTATTTCGCCGTGCTGATCGGCGTGGGCGCCACCACCGTCAACGCCTGGCTGGCCGAAGCCTCGATCGCCGACCGCCATGCGCGGGGCCTGTTCGGCACCATGACGCTTGACCAGGCGATCGACAATTATCGCCGGGCGATCGGCGACGGGCTGCTCAAGATCATGTCGAAAATGGGGATCTCGGTGATCTCCAGCTATCGCGGCGGCTACAACTTCGAGGCGGTGGGCCTCAGCCGGGCGCTGGTCAACGACCTGTTCCCCGGCATGCCGGCCAAGATTTCGGGCGAAGGCTATGCCTCGATCCATCTGAACGCCCGGCTGCGCCACGAGGCGGCATGGGATGCGGGGGTGGCGCGGCTGCCGATCGGCGGCTTCTACCGCCAGCGCCATGACGGCGAGGTCCATGCCTATTCGGCGCAGCTGATGCATCTGCTGCAGACGGCGGTCGCGACCGACAGCTATTCGACCTATCTCGCCTTTTCGCGCGGGGTGCGCGATCTGCCGCCCGTCTATCTGCGCGACCTGCTGGAGTTCAACCATGCGCGCGAGGCGGTGCCGCTCGACCAGGTCGAGGCGATCACCGAGATCCGCAAGCGCTTCGTCACGCCGGGCATGAGCCTGGGCGCGCTGTCGCCCGAGGCGCATGAGACGCTGGCGATCGCGATGAACCGCATCGGTGCCAAGGCGGTGTCGGGCGAAGGCGGCGAGGATCCGGCGCGCTTTGCCCCCTATGCCAATGGCGACAATGCCAACTCGGTCATCAAGCAGATCGCCTCGGGCCGGTTCGGCGTCACCGCCGAATATCTGGGCGCGTGCGAGGAGATCGAGATCAAGGTCGCGCAGGGGGCCAAGCCCGGCGAGGGCGGCCAGCTGCCGGGCTTCAAGGTCACCGACATGATCGCCCGGCTGCGCCATTCGACGCCGGGCGTCACGCTGATCAGCCCCCCGCCCCATCACGACATCTATTCGATCGAGGATCTGGCGCAGCTGATCTATGATCTGAAGATGATCAACCCGCGCGCGCGGGTGTGCGTGAAGCTTGTCTCGTCGGCGGGCATCGGCACGGTCGCGGCGGGCGTGGCCAAGGCGCATGCCGACGTCATTCTCGTCTCGGGCCATAATGGCGGCACCGGCGCCAGCCCGCACACCAGCATCAAATATGCCGGCACCCCGTGGGAAATGGGCCTGTCGGAAGTCAACCAGACGCTGACGCTGAACGGCCTGCGCGGCCGGGTGAAGCTTCGGACCGATGGCGGGCTGAAGACCGGGCGCGACATCGTCATCGCCGCGATCCTGGGCGCGGAGGAATATGGCATCGGCACGCTCAGCCTGGTTGCGATGGGCTGCATCATGGTCAGGCAATGCCATTCCAACACCTGCCCGGTCGGCGTGTGCACGCAAGACGAAAAGCTGCGCGCCCGCTTCACCGGCAGCCCGGAAAAGGTCATCAACCTGATGACCTTCATCGCCGAAGAGGTGCGCGAGATATTGAGCCGGCTGGGCTGCCGGTCGCTCGACGAGGTGATCGGGCGCACCGAGCTGCTGCGCCAGGTCAGCCGCGGCGCCGAGCATCTGGACGATCTCGATCTCAATCCGATCCTCGCCAAGGTCGATGCGGCGGACCATGAGCGCCGTTTCAGCCTGCCCACCTTCCGCAACGAAGTGCCGCCAAGCCTTGATGCGCAGATGATCGCCGATGCGCGCGCCGTGTTCGACCGGGGCGAGCGGATGCAGCTGACCTACAATGTCCGCAACACCCACCGCGCGGTCGGGACGCGGCTGTCGGCGGAGGTCACGCAGCGTTTCGGCATGTCGGCGCTGGCCGACCATCATGTCCAGGTGCGGCTGCGCGGATCGGCGGGCCAGTCATTGGGCGCGTTCCTGTGCAAGGGCATCACGCTTGAGGTGTTCGGCGACGCCAACGACTATGTCGGCAAGGGGCTGTCGGGCGGCATCATCATCGTCCGGCCGATGGTCAGCTCCCCGCTGATGAGCCAGGACAATGTGATCGTCGGCAACACCGTGCTCTATGGCGCAACCTCGGGCCGGCTGTTCGCCGCCGGGCGCGCGGGCGAACGGTTCGCGGTGCGCAACTCGGGCGCGACCGTGGTGGTCGAGGGCTGCGGTGCCAATGGCTGCGAATATATGACCGGCGGCACGGCGGTGATCCTGGGTGCGGTCGGCGCGAACTTCGGGGCGGGCATGACCGGGGGCATGGCGTTCGTGCTCGACACGGACGGGCGCTTTGCCGAACGCGCCAATCCCGAATCGATCATCTGGCGGCGGCTGGGCGCGGCGCACTGGGAAGAGCATGTGCGCGGCCTGATCGCCGAACATGCGCAGTCGACCGACAGCAAATGGGCGCGCGGCCTGATCGAGGACTGGGACCGGACGCGCGACATGATCTGGCAGGTCGTGCCCCGCGAAATGCTCAGCCGCCTGCCCCACCCGCTCGACGACGCGCCCGAGGCGGTGGCCGCCGAATAAGGGCGGCGCTCCTCTTGCACCGCCCATCGCCCGGCGATAGAACAAAGGCGGAACATGGGCATGGGAGAAGGATCATGGACGGCGGCTGTCACTGCGGCGCGATCCGCTACCGGCTGGCGGGCGATTTCGCCAACCACACGCTTTGCCATTGCAGCGACTGCCGCCGCGCGTCCGGCGCGCCGATGGTCGGCTGGATCATGATGGCGCGCGAGGGTGTCGCGCTGCTGCAGGGCAGCCCGCAAATCTATGCCTCGTCGGAACATGCCCGCCGCCATTTCTGCGCCGCCTGCGGGACCGGGCTGTTCTACACCAACGACACGATGCTGCCCGGGCTGATCGACGTCCAGTCGGCCACGCTCGACGATCCCGGCGCGGTGCCGCCGACCGATCAGATCCAGATTGCCGAGCGGCTGGGCTGGATGACCGGGATCGACGCCCTGCCCGTCCATGCCCGTTATCCCGGAATGGAGTGATCGGGAGCCGGAGATGATCCGGGCGGCATTTTGCCGTCATGGCATCTTTCGCCGCCGCGCCGAACGGCCTAACAGCCGGGTCCATGTGGCAGCTTTATCAGTTCCCGCTCTGCCCCTTTTCGCGCAAGGTCCGCCTGCTGCTGGGTGAAAAGGGCATCGGCTATGATCTGGTGCGCGAATCCCCCTGGGAGCGGCGCGACGAGTTTCTGGACATGAACCCCGCCGGGCGCACCCCGGTGATGGTCGAGGCGGCCAAGGGCCTGACGCTGATCGACAGCTGGGCGATCTGCGAATATTTCGAGGAAACCGTCGAACAGGCACCGATGATCAACGGCACCTCGGTCAACCGGGCCGAGATCCGCCGGCTGGTGGCGTGGTTCGACGAGCAATTTCATGCCGATGTCGTGGCCCCGCTGATGCACGAACGCATGAAAAAGCGGCTGATCGACCGCGCCAGCCCCGATGCGCGGGTGCTGCGCGACGCGATGAAGCTCGCGGTCAATCATCTCGATTATGTCGATTATCTGCTCGACCATCGCAACTGGCTGGGCGGCGCGACGATGAGCCTTGCCGATCTGACCGCGGCCGCGCACATCTCGGTCGCCGATTATCTGGGCGGCATCGACTGGCGCGGCCATGCCCAGACGCAGCGCTGGTATGCGGCGCTCAAAAGCCGGCCGAGCTTCCGCCCGCTTTTGTCGGAACGCATGGAGGTGATCACCCCGCCGCCGCATTACGACAAGGTCGATTTCTGAGTCCGCCTGCGGCTTGACCGCCCGCCCCGCTTCCGGTCCAGTGCCGGGGGCAGAATAAGGGGGATGGCCGAATGGCAAGGCGCGCACCGCCGGGATGGGAACAGCCGCGACGGGGCCGCAAATGGCGCACCATGCTGGCGCTCACCGGCCTGCTGATCGCCGGGCTGGCGGCGGCGATGGCCGTCAACGCCTGGCGCCTGCGCCCCGAACCGCTCGCCGCCGCCCTGCCCCCCGCCCCGCCGGTCGACCGGGCCGCCGTCGCGCGGCTGGCGGAAGCGCTCCGCATCCCGACCGTCTCGACTGCGGGCGCGCCGCCGCCCGCGCCGATGCTCGCGGCCTTTCACGCCCATCTGGAGGCGAGCTTTCCCCGCGTGCACCAGACGCTCAGGCGCGAGGTGCTGGCCGGCGGCACGCTTCTCTACACCTGGCCGGGGCGCGATCCGGCGGCACCCGCGCTGCTGCTCGCCGCGCATCAGGACGTGGTGCCGATCGACCCCGGCAGCGCCGAACGCTGGACGCACCCGCCTTTTGCCGGGACGGTCGCCGACGGCCATGTCTGGGGCCGCGGGGCGATTGACGACAAGGCATCGCTGATGGCGATCCTCGAGGCGGCGGAGCGGCTGGCGGCGCGCGGCGTGCGCCCGCGCCAGACCGTCTATCTCGCCTTCGGGCATGACGAGGAACGCGGCGGCAGCGGCGCACGCGCGGTCGCGGCGCTGCTCAGGCAGCGTGGGGCGCGGATCGGCCTGGCGCTCGACGAAGGCTATGCGGTGCTCGACGGCGTGCTGTCATTCGTGCGCGCGCCGGTCGCGGTGATCGGCACGGCGGAAAAAGGCTATGTGTCGGTCGAGCTGATCGCGCGCGGCACCGGCGGCCACAGCTCGATGCCCGGCGGCGACAATGCCGCTGCCCGCCTGTCGCGCGCGGTGGCGCATATCTTCGACGATCAGCTGCCGGCGCGGCTGGACGGCCCCGCGGGCGCGCTGATCGATCATGTCGCGCCTTATGCCGACTGGCCGATGCGCGCGGTGCTCGCCAATCGCTGGCTGACCGCCCCGCTCATTCGCCGCGCCTTTCTCGCCCGGCCCGACACGGCGGCGCTGCTGCGCACGACGACGGCCCCGACCATCCTTGCCGCCGGCACCAAGGACAATGTCCTGCCCCAGACCGCGCGGGCGGTGATCAACCACCGCATCCTGCCCGGTGACAGCCGCGCCGGGGTGCTGGCGCATGACCGGGCAATGGCCGATGATCCGGGCGTGCGGCTGCGCGCGTTGCCCGGCGGCCATGAGCCGAGCCGCCCGGCCGACCCCGCCGGTCCCGATTTCGCCCGGCTGAAAGGGCTGGTGCGCGTCCATTTCCCCAACGCCGTGGTCGCCCCGGGGCTGGTGCTGGGCGCGACCGACGGCCGCGCCTATGAGGGGCTGGCGCGCAGCGTGCTGCGGTTCATGCCGATCGTCATGACGCCGGGCGACCTTGCCCGGTTTCACGGCAATGACGAGCGGCTGGCCGTGGACCAGTATATGCGCGCCATCGCCTTTTATCAGGCGCTGATCGCCGGCTGAGGGGCGGCACCGGTGCGCCCTTCCAGCCACGTGCGCGCGCTGATAGACCGGCGCGCATGAGAATGCGGCGGCCGGATCGCACCCGGTTGCCGGAAGGGGGACCATGTTCGGATATTTCATCGGCGCGCTGCCGGATTTCCTCGCCTATTTCGCGGCCGCGGTCACGCTCGCGGCGCTGTTCCTGTTCGTCTATGTGCGGCTGACCCCGCACCGCGAGCTGGCGCTGATCCGCGACGGCAACAGCGCGGCGGCGACCCAGCTGAGCGGCACGTTTCTGGGCTTTGCGATCCCGGTCGCGACCGTCATCGCCCATTCGGTCAGCATCCCCGACATGATGCTGTGGGGCGCGGTGGCGGCCATGGTGCAGCTGCTCGTCTTCCTCGTCATCGCGCGGCTGGTGTTTGCCGGCATTTCCGCGCGCATCGCCGAAGGCTGCACGGCCTCGGGCATTTTCGTCGGCGGGATCGGGCTGGGGATCGGCATCCTCCAGGCCGCGTGCATGATCCCCTGAGCGCCCGGCGATGAAGAAACAGCTGCCGATGACCGCCGCCATGGCCGCCGCCATCGCCGCCCTGCCCGCCTGCTCGCCGCGCGACGACTGGGGCGAACCGATGGTGGCCGACCGCGACACGGCGATCTGCGTCAACGAAGCGGGCGAACGGGTGGATGACGATCTGTGCGCCAATGGCCGCACCGGCGGGGCGCGCTTCTACGGCAACTCCAACTCCGGCTTCCTCTGGTATTATCTCGGCCGCCGGTCGGCCATTCCCTATTATGGCGACAGCATCCATGACCGCCGCCGCGCGGTCGCGGGCAGCTTCGTGCCGATGGCCGGCACGCGCTATGCCGAGGCACCGGTCGAGACGCGGATCACCCGCAGCCAGGCGATCAGGCGCGGCGGCCTCGGCCTCAGCAGCCGCCGCTTCGGCAGCGGCCGCGGCTGACCCGGTGGACCGGATCGCCATCGCTCCGCGCCCCGGCTGGCCGCAAACGGTCGCGGATCAGGGGCTGATCTGGCACAGCGAGGCGGACCGCCCCTATTGGGACGAAAGCGGCTGTTATCGCTTCACCCTGGCCGAGATCGAGATGATCGAGGCGGCGACCGAGGATGTCTACCGCCTGTTTCTGGCGGCGGGGGAGCGGATCGCGGGCGACCGCGCGCTGATGGCGCGCTTCGGCATTCCCGACTGGTGCATGGATGCGGTCGCCGCGTCCTGGCACGACAGGCCGCCCGCGCTCGACCATGGCCGGTTCGATTTCGGCTATGACGGCATCAGCGCCCCGGCGCTGTTCGAGTTCAACTGCGACACGCCGACCGCCCTGCTGGAAACGGCGGTGATCCAGTGGAACTGGAAAGAGGATGTGTTTCCCGGCCATGACCAGTTCAACAGCCTGCACGAAAGGCTGATCGACGCGTGGCGGCGGGTGGCCGGCGCTCTGCCGGGCGGGCGGCTGTGGTTCGGCCATGTCGCCGACGAGGCGCATGAGGACACGATCACCACAACCTATCTGCGCGAACTGGCCGAGACGGCGGGGATCGAGACGCTGGGTGTGGTGATCGACGATATCGGCCTCGATGCCGCCGGGCGGATCGTCGATGGCGATGACCGGCTGATCAGCGCGATCTTCAAGCTTTATCCCTGGGAATGGATCGTCGCCGAACCGTTCGGGCGCGACATCGTCCGCCATCTGCCCGACACTTTGTGGATCGAGCCGATCTGGAAGATGATCTGGAGCAACAAGGCGATCCTGCCGGTGCTGTGGGAGATGTTTCCCGGCCATCCCAATCTGCTGCCCGCCGGCTTTACTGCCGCCGATGCCGGGCCGGACCATGTGATCAAACCCTGCCTCGCGCGCGAGGGGGCGAACATCGCGCTGGTCGAGGGCGGCCGCCTCCGCGCGCAGGCGGGCGGCGGCTATGACGGGCCGTGCATCTACCAGCAGCTTTACCGGCTGCGCGATTTCGGTCGCGGCTATCCGGTGCTCGGCTGCTGGGTCGTGGGCGGCGAGGCGGCGGGCATGGGCATTCGCGAGGACGGGCTGATCACCGGCAATACGGCCCGGTTCGTGCCGCACATCATCAGCGGCTAGAGCGGTTTTCTGTCAGGTGAGCTTGCCAGGCTGCCCGGACAACGCGCCACAACAGAAACCCGGAGCGGGAGGGGCAGATGACACGCATCCAGGCAATGACCGACACGCTCAAGGAACTGGCCGCGCTCTACCTGCTGCTGCTCGGCCTTGGCGCGCTCGCCTTCATGATGATCGAGGGGCATGATTTCCAGACCAGCCTTTACTGGGCGGGCACGACCGCGACCTCGACCGGCTATGGCGATGTGACGCCGCGCACGCCCGCCGGGCGCTGGCTGGCGCTGGCGCTGATGCACGCATCGGTGTTCATCATCGCGCCGCTGATCATCGTGCGGCTGATCGACCGGCTGATCCATGACAGCGACGCCTTCACCCATGCCGAGCAGGTGATGATCATGGAGACGCTGGCGCGCATCGAGGCGCGGCTGGACCGGCTGGAGCGGCAGGAAGATACCGCCGAACCGCACCTGCCCCGGCCCACGCCCACGCCCTCGCCCCCGTCCGGGGCGTGACCCCCTGCGTCAGCGGTGCCGGGCGGCGATGAGATAATTGAGCGAGCGGTCGTCCCCCAGCACGAACCCGCGCGCGGGCGAAAATGCCAGCCCGCAGATATCGGTCACCGCCAGCCCGGCCGCCTCCAGATGCGCGGTCAGCTCCTCCGGCGTCAGGAACCGGTCCCAGTCATGGGTGCCGCGCGGGATCTGTCCCAGCCCTTCGGCAAGCGTGATCATCATCAGCCGCGCCTTGGCGGTGCGGTTGGGCGTGGACAGGATCATCAGCCCGCCGGGCGCAAGCCGGGCGACGAGCGCGGCGGCAAAGGCCGCGGGATCCGCGACATGCTCGATCACCTCCATCGCGGTGACGAGATCGAACGGCGCGGCGTCGAGCGCGCCAACCTCGCCGGCGACATAGTCAATCGCCAGCCCCTGTGCTGCCGCATGGTCGCGCGCGGCGGCGATGTTTTCGGGCGCGGCGTCGATCCCGGTGACCTCGCCCCCATGCGCGCGAGCGGTTCGGCGAGCAGCCCGGCCCCGCAGCCGACATCGAGCGCGCGCCGCCCGGCAAGCGGGCGGAGCGTGCGCCCGTCGCCGCCCCAATGGGCATCGATCATCCGCCTGACATAGGCGAGACGCACCGGGTTGAGCCGGTGGAGCATCGCCGAACTGCCGCGCGGGTTCCACCAGTCCGCCGCCAGCGCGCCGAAATGCGCCGCCTCGTCCGGCCGGATGGTCGGGGCAGCAGGCGCACAGCCGGACCCGGTTTCGGGCACCGCCTGGCTGACGGAAGCGTCACTTGTGTTCATGGGGTCACTTTCCTATCAGGACGGCCCGTTTTCTCCAAGGCAGTCCAGACTTCGATCCATGGCGCGCATCGTAATGAAGTTCGGCGGCACCTCGATGGCCGGGGTGGAACGCATCCAGAATGTCGCGCGCCGGGTGAAGCGCGAGGTCGAGGCTGGCCATCAGGTGGCGGTCGTCGTCTCCGCCATGGCGGGCGAGACCGACCGATTGGTTTCCTTCTGCCGCGAAGTCTCGCCGCTTTACGATCCGGCGGAATATGATGTCGTGGTCGCGGCCGGCGAACAGGTGACGAGCGGCCTGCTCGCCATCGCGCTCCAGACCATCGGCGTGCCCGCCCGGTCCTGGCTGGGCTGGCAGCTGCCGATCGGCACGGTCGGCGGCCATGCGGCGGCGCGGATCGAGGAGATCGACACCAGGGCGCTCGATGCGGCGCTGGCCGCCGGCGAAGTGGCGGTGATCCCGGGCTTTCAGGGCATGGCGGAGAATGGCCGCATCACGACGCTCGGCCGCGGCGGATCGGATACGTCGGCGGTCGCGGTGGCGGCGGCGATGAAGGCGGACCGGTGCGACATCTATACCGATGTCGACGGCGTCTACACGACCGATCCCCGCATCGTCCCGCGCGCGCGCAAGCTGCAAAAGGTCACGTATGAAGAGATGCTCGAACTGGCGAGCGTCGGCGCAAAGGTGCTCCAGACCCGTTCGGTGGGGCTCGCGATGCGCGAGAATGTGCGCGTGCAGGTGCTGTCGTCGTTCGACGACCGGCCCGGCACGATGATCGTCGGCGACGACGAGATTGAGGAAAGCGAAATGGAACGTCAGCTCATCACCGGCATCGCCCATGACAAGAATGAGGCGAAGATCACCCTGACCGACGTGCCCGACCGGCCCGGCGCCGTCGCCTCGATCTTCGCCCCGCTTGCCGAAGCGAACATCAATGTCGACATGATCGTGCAGAACATCGCGCACGATACCGGATCGACCGATGTGACCTTCACCGTGCCGATGGCCGAACTGGCGCGCTCGCTCGACGTTCTGACCCAGGCGCGCGAGCGCATCGGCTATACCCGGCTGGTGCATGACACCAACGTATCCAAGGTGTCGATCGTCGGCGTCGGCATGCGCTCCAATGCCGGGGTGGCGGCGACGATGTTCCGCACGCTTGGCGAGCGCGGCATCAACATTCAGGCGATCACCACGTCGGAGATCAAGGTCTCGGTGCTGATCGAGGAGGATTATACCGAACTTGCGGTGCGCGTGCTGCACACCGCCTATGGCCTCGACGCCGATCAGGCGGCGGCGTGAGCGCCGCAATGACTGATACGGTAACTGGCGGGGTGACTGGCGCGGTGCAGCAGGACCGGCTGACCGCGCTGATGGCGCGCGGCGCGGCGTTTCTGGGCAGCGAGGTCGCGGTGCTGGGCGGCGCCATGTCCTGGGTGTCGGAACGGCATCTGGTGGCGGCGATCTCCAATGCCGGCGGTTTCGGCGTCATCGCCTGCGGCGCGATGCCGCCCGCGCTGCTCGATGCCGAGATCGCGGCCACGCGCGCGCTCACCGACCGGCCGTTCGGCGTCAACCTGATCACCATGCACCCCGATCTGGCCGAGCTGATCGCGATCTGCGGCCGTCACGGCGTCAGCCATGTCGTGCTGGCAGGCGGCCTGCCGCCGGCGGGCAGCATCGACGCGCTGAAGGCGACCGGCGCGCGCATCATCTGCTTTGCCCCGGCGCTTGCGCTCGCGCGCAAGCTGCTGCGCTCGGGCGTCGACGCGCTCGTTATCGAGGGGATGGAAGCGGGCGGCCATATCGGCCCGGTCGCGACATCGGTGCTGGCGCAGGAAATCCTGCCCGAACTGGCAGAGGCCGCGCCGATCTTCGTGGCAGGCGGCATCGGCCGGGGCGAGGCGATCGCCACCTATCTGGAAATGGGCGCGGCCGGCGTGCAGCTGGGCACGCGCTTCGTCTGCGCGACCGAGAGCATTGCCCATCCGGCGTTCAAAAAGGCGTTCATCCGCGCCTCGGCCCGTGATGCGGTGGCAAGCGTGCAGATCGACCCGCGTCTGCCGGTCATTCCGGTGCGCGCGCTCAAAAATGCCGGCACCGAGCTGTTCACCGCCAAGCAGCGCGAAGTGGCGGCGCGGCTCGACAAGGGCGAACTCGACATGGCGGCGGCGCAGCTGGAAATCGAGCATTTCTGGGCCGGTGCGCTGCGCCGCGCGGTCATCGACGGCGATGTCGAGCATGGTTCGGTCATGGCCGGCCAGTCGGTCGGGATGGTCAAGGCCGAAGAACCCGTCGCCGACATCATCAAGACACTGATGGCCGAAGCCCGCGCGGCACTTGCGCGAAACTCAGTCTGAACCAGGCTGTTACTGGAAACGGTTTACGTGTCCTTTCGGGACGATCCCGAAAAGAAACATTAACTCTCTGCCAAAGGGGGTCGACCGAATCGGCCCGTTGGACTATCGGCAGGTTCGTTAAACGAAGTCAGGGGTGTGAAATGAACAAGTTCCTCGCTGCGGCCGCTCTGGGCGCCGCTGTCCTTTCGGCGCCGGTTTCGGCCGCCACGACCTTCACCTTCACGGGCAATGATCCGGTCAACGGCACCGTCGGCAACGCCTTCAATTATTCGGCCGGCGGCGTGAACTTCCGCGTCTCGGCGTGGCGCGCCACCGCCAACAGCGGCGGCTTCACCTACAGCGCCACCCAGTCCTATCTGGCCCGCTTCGGCAACGGCCTGGGCGCGACCAGCACCGGCGACCAGAACGGCATGAACAATCTGCACACGGTCGAGAACCAGAACGGTTTCGATTTCGTGCTGATCCAGTTCGACCGCAATGTCCGCCTGACCGGCGCGAACCTCGACACCTACACGGTCGCCGGTTCGTTCGACAATGACGCGACGCTGTCGACCGGCATCGTCAACGCGCCGTGGAACAGCACGCTGTCGCTGCACACCAACTCGGCGCTGATGACCGCGCTGGTCAGCAACGCCGTGAGCGTGAAGAACAGCCCGGGCACGCCCGATGCGCGCACCTTCAGCTACAACCAGACCGGCAATATCTGGATCCTGGGCGCCGACCACATGAACACGGACGGCGTCGATGGCTTCAAGCTGAAGAGCATCACCTTCAGCCCGGCAGTGCCTGAGCCGGCGACCTGGGCGATGATGATCGGCGGCTTCGGTGCGGTCGGCATGGCCGCCCGCCGCCGGGCGAACCGCCGCACGGCGCTGACCGCCTGATCCTGCGGTGCCGGGTAGCCCGGCACCTGCCAAGGCGTTGGTTTGCCCCACGGGGCAATCCCCGGAAGCGCACGGATCGTCATGGTCCGTGCGCTTCTTTGCGTCTGCCGCCCGCAGCGGGCCGGTGCGCATTTTCCCCCAAGACGGCTGCGGGCGGCTTTGCTAGCGTCGGCCCATGCCGATTGTCGCCGCATCGTCCGCCCGCGAGATCCTCACCCGCCTGCACGACGTGATGGCGTCCAAGGCCAATGCCCAGACCAAGCTCAACCAGGTGGTCGGTATCATCGGCGAACAGCTGTCGAGCGAGGTCTGTTCGATCTATTTGCTGCGCGACGGCGTGCTCGAACTCTTCGCCACCCGCGGGCTGAAGCAGGAGGCGGTTCACGTCACCAAGCTCGCGCTGGGCGAGGGGCTGGTCGGCACGATCGCCCAGAATGTCGAGGTGCTGAACCTCGATGAAGCCGCGGCCCATCCCGATTTCGCCTACAAGCCCGAAACCGGCGAGGAACGGTTCCACAGCTTTGCCGGCGTGCCGATCATCCGGCGCGAGCGGGCGGTGGGCGTGCTGTGCGTCCAGCATTCAGAGCCGCGCCGCTATGACGAGGTCGAGATCGAGGCGCTGCAGACGGTCGCGATGGTGCTGTCCGAACTGATCGCCAATGCCGGGCTGATCGACGGGCCGGTCGCCGCCGCCACCCGCGTCCAGTCGAGCGCGCCGCTCAGGCTCGACGGGCAGAAGCTGGTCGAGGGCATGGCGCGCGGCATCGCCGTGTTCCACCAGCCGCGCGTGACCATCGAGCATACGGTCGCCGAAGACACCGAGGCCGAGCGCCGCCGCGTCTATTCCGCCTTCGTCAAGATGCGCGAACAGATTGACCGCATGTCCGCCCAGGCCGAGTTCGGCACCGGCGGCGAGCATGAGGAGGTGCTCGAAACCTACAAGATGTTCGCCTATGACGAGGGCTGGTCGCGGCGGATCAACGAGGCGATCGACAGCGGCCTGACCGCCGAGGCGGCGATCGAACGGGTGCAGCAGCGCACGCGCATGCGGATGCGCCAGATCGACGATCCGCTGCTCGCCGACCGGATGCACGATCTGGAGGATCTGTCGAACCGGCTGCTGCGTATCGTCTCCGGCCAGCTCGGCACCGCCGCGCAGATGGGGCTGCGCCAGGATGCGATCCTGATCGCCCGCAATCTCGGCCCCGCCGAACTGCTGGAATATGACCGCCGCCGGCTGAAGGGGGTGATCCTGGAGGAAGGGTCGCTGACCGCGCATGTCACCATCGTCGCGCGCGCGATGGGCGTGCCGGTGCTCGGCCGGGTCAAGGATGTGCGCCGGCTGATCGGCGAGGGCGACATGCTGCTGCTCGACGTCGCCCAGGGCTCGGTGTTCGTACGGCCCAGCGCCTCGATCGAGGAGGCCTTTGCCGCCAAGCTGACGCTCAGCCAGAAACGCCGCGCCGCCTTTGCCGCGCTGCGCCCCCTGCCCCCGGTGACGCGCGATGGAACGCGCATCGCGCTGATGGTCAATGCCGGGCTGCGCGACGATGCCGCCGCGCTTGACGTCACCGGCGCGGACGGCATCGGCTTGTTCCGCACCGAGTTCCAGTTCCTCGTTTCCGCCACGCTGCCGCAGCGCGAGCGCCAGCAGCGGCTCTACCGCGACATATTGGAAGCCGCGGGCGACCGGCCGGTCACTTTCCGCACCGTCGATATCGGCGGCGACAAGGCGCTGCCCTATATGCGCGCCGACGATCTGGGCGAGGAAAACCCGGCGATGGGCTGGCGGGCGCTGCGCGTCGCGCTCGACCGCGACGGGCTGATGAAGGCGCAGGCGCGCGCGCTGCTGGAGGCAGCGGCCGGACGCACGCTCAACGTCATGTTCCCGATGGTGTCGGAGGTGTGGGAGTTTGACGAGGCGCGCGGGATTTTCGAGGCGCAGCGCACCTGGCTGGCGGCGCGCGGACGGCAGACCCCGGCCGCGATCCGCTATGGCGCGATGCTCGAGGTGCCGGCGCTTGCCGAATGCATGGATCTGCTGCTGCCGCGCATCGATTTCCTGTCGATCGGCACCAACGACCTGACCCAGTTTCTGATGGCGGCCGACCGGGCGCATCCCAAGCTCGCCGAACGCTATGACTGGCTGTCGCCGGCGATCCTGCGCTTCCTGCGCCGGGCCGCAGCGCCCGCCCTGGCCCAGGGCGTGCCGGTGACCGTGTGCGGCGAAATGGGCGGCCGGCCGCTCGAGGCGATGGCGCTGCTCGGCATCGGCATCGAAAGGCTGTCGATCACCCCGTTCGCGGTCGGCCCGGTCAAGGCGATGGTGCGCTCGCTCGATCTCGGCGCGCTCCGGGCGCGAATGGCGGACTGGCTTGCCCATCCCCCCGCCGACATCCGCGCCGCGCTGAGCGACTGGGCGATGGCTGAGCAGGTTGAACTGGCCTGATCCGCAGACCCAAGCCGGTTGACAAGCCATGGCCGGACTTGTGACAAGGTTAATCCGGGCGCGAACCCAACAGGGGCGATGATGAGCGAAAACGAGGCGGTGAGCGGTGCGGACCGGGCGGGCGAGCGCCTGAGGGCCGCGCGCGAAGCGGCGGGCCTGAGCCTGACCGACATCGCCGCGCGCACACGGGTGACGCAGCGGCATCTGGAAGCGATCGAGGCCGATGATTTCGGCGCCCTGCCCTCGCCGACCTACAGCGTCGGCTTTGCCCGTGCCTATGCCCGCGCGGTCGGCGCGGACGAGGTGGCGATCGCCGCGCTGGTGCGCGGCCAGCTTGAAGGCGGGCTGCGCGCCCGGCAGGAAAGCCTTGATCTCGCCCCCGCCGATCCGGCGCGCGTGCCGCCGCGCGGCCTCGCCTGGACCGGGCTGATCCTCGTGCTGCTGCTGGTCGGCGGCTATGCGCTGTGGCGCAGCAACTGGCTGGCAAGCGGCAGCGCCCCCGAAATCGCCATGTCCACGTCCACGTCCACGCCTGCGCCCGAAGCGTCGGAGCAGCCGGCCGCCGCCCCGCCCCCGCCTGTGGCAGCGCCTGCGCCCGCCACCGGCCCGGTCGCGCTGACCGCAACCGACATTGTTTGGGTGCGGATCACCGATGCGGCGGGCAAGCGCCTGTTTGAAAAGGAAATGCAGCCGGGCGAACGCTATCAGCTGCCCGACGGCGCAGAAGCACCGGTGATCACCACCGGCCGGCCCAACATGCTGAAGGTGACGCTGGGCGACACCGAGATCCCGCCGCTCGGCGAACCCGAAAAGCGCATCAAGAATGTTCCGCTGACCGCCGAGGCGCTGCGCGCCCGTCTTGCCGCGACCGCACCCGGCACGCCCGCCGGCCCGACTGCACCGGCCGCCAGCAGCCCCGCCACGGGTGCGCCCGCCGCGGCACCGTCGCCAAGCCCCGCCGGCGCCTGAGCCCGGTTCGCCAACCCGCCGGAACGCCTGCCCCAACATAAAGGGCCGCCCCCGCTGTGGGGACGGCCCTCAAACTGCCCTCGACTGGCGGTCAGGCGAGCACGCGCACCCGCCGGCGGCGACGCGCCGCTGTGCCGGTCACGCCCATGCCGGCGATGAACATCGCCCAGGTCGTAGGCTCGGGGATCGGTGCCTGGGTGTCGGCAAAACGCGCCGCCAGCGTGAAATCGTCGATCGCCAGCCCGTCATCGGCACCGGTCGCGTCGAAATCGACGAAGCGGAAGCTGATGTTCGGCCCGCCCGCCGCCAGGCTCAGGCCATCGAGCGTGTGCGACAGCGCGACACGGTTGGCCGCGGCATTCCCGTTGAGCGCGCCGACCGTGCCCGCCGTCACTGGCGCGGTGAAGGTGAGCGCGGCGATGTCGATCCAGTTGCCATCGGTCAGCGTCGTGGCGTTGAGGCTGTACTGGACGGTCAGCCGGTCGACGCGGCCAAGCGTGCCGAGACGCCATTGTTCGCCGACAAAGCCGAGGTCGAAGCCGGTGATCGTCCGACCGGTTTCGTTGCTGACCACCACGCCGAACAGCGGCGCGAGGCTGCCCGAACGCAGCCCGCCCAGCGCACGCTCGGTCGAACCGGTGGCGCCGAAGCTGTAGGTGTCGCCGGCATTGGCGCTGCCGGTGCTGGCGGTGTAGCGATTGTTGGCGTTGGTCAGGGTTTCAGCCAGCGCCCAGCCGGCCGGCAGCGTGTTGCTGTCGCCGGTGCTGGCAAGCGTGTCGAAATCCTGCGCATAGCTGCCGGCGCCGGTGAGCACGACGACAGCGGCAGCCGGTGCGGTCAGCGCCGGCAGGACGAGCGCCCCGGCCAGCAGCGTCGCCCGGACCGGGAACGCGATCCTGTTGAACATGGTGAACCCCCTTGTTGCTGCGGCACCGGCGGGTGTCCGGGCCGGCGCCGCTATCGGCGCGGTCGATGACAGGGTGATGGCAATCAGGGGCTGTCGGGCCGATTTCCTGATCCGGCGTTAACCATGTCCCGCTCCGGGACGGACTGGCTGCGTGACGGCATGGTCCGGGTCACCGGGTGTTTCCACCCGGCCTGAAAATGCTTTAGGGGCCCGCCGATCATGCATGGCTGGATCATTCTCGACAAACCGCTGGGGCTGGGCTCCACCCAGGCGGTCAGCGCGGTCAAGCGCGCGCTCAGGGCCGGTGGCTATCCGCGCCTCAAGGTCGGCCATGGCGGCACGCTCGATCCGCTGGCCTCGGGCGTGCTGCCGGTCGCGATCGGCGAAGCGACCAAGCTCGCCGGGCGGATGCTCGACAGCGACAAGATCTACCGCTTCACCATCGGTTTCGGCACGGAGACCGACACGCTCGACGCCGAAGGGCAGGTGGTCGCCGAATCGGGCGTGCGGCCGGCGCGCGCGGCGCTGATCGCCGCCGCCGCCGCGCTCACCGGCCCGATCGAGCAGCTGCCGCCCGCCTATTCGGCGCTGAAGGTCGACGGCGCGCGCGCCTATGACCTTGCCCGCGCCGGCGCAGAGGTGACGCTCGCGCCCCGGCGCGTGACCATCCATGCGCTCGATCTGGATCGCGGCCAGGCGACCGACACGGGCAGCGATGACCCGCTCGACACCGCGACCTTTACCGCCCATGTCTCCAAGGGCACCTATATCCGCAGCCTGACGCGCGATCTGGCGCATGCGGTCGGCACGGTCGGCCATGTCACGATGCTGCGCCGGGTGAAGGCGGGGCCGTTCGGGCTCGATCATGCGATTTCGCTGGACAAGCTGGCGGATGCCGCTATGGCCCACGCGCTTGAAGACGTTTGCCTGCCGTTGAGGGCGGGGCTGGACGACATCCCGGCTCTCTCCCTCACCCCCGATCAGGCAGGGCTGCTCCGTTCGGGGCAGGTCGTGGTCGGGATCGCCGCACCCGATGGCCAATGCTTTGCGATGCTGGGCGACACGCCCGTGGCGCTGGCCGAGGTCGAGGGCAACCGCCTGAAGGTGGTGCGCGGCTTCAACCTCTAGATGAAAGGACGACGATGTCGATCACTGCAGAGCGCAAGGACGCGCTGATCAAGGACAATGCCCGCGCCTCGGGCGATACCGGTTCGCCGGAAGTGCAGGTCGCGATCCTGACCGAGCGCATCGCCAACCTGACCCAGCACTTCAAGACCCATGCGAAGGACAATCACTCGCGCCGCGGTCTGCTGATGCTGGTCAACAAGCGCCGCAGCCTGCTCGACTATCTGCGCAAGAAGGACGCCGAACGCTATCAGGCGCTGATCGCCAAGCTCGGCCTTCGCAAGTAATCCTCCCAAAAGGCGCCCCGCGGGGCGCCTTTTGTCATATCGGACAAAGCTGGTATGACGGATCGGCGGGCGCATGGCGTCCGCCGCCCGCGTCTGAACTGCGGACGCGAAAAGAGGGCCGGCAATAAGGCCGCCCCTCTTGGGCCATATCCGGCCCAATCACAGGCCCCGGCCGCATGGGGCGGCCGGATGAAGGAAATCAGATGTTCAACAAGAAGACTGTCGAAATCGAGTGGGGCGGAAAGACCCTGACACTCGAAACGGGCCGCGTTGCCCGCCAGGCTGACGGCGCGGTGCTCGCGACGCTCGGCGAAACCGTGGTCCTGTGCGCGGTCACCGCTGCCAAGTCGGTCAAGGAGGGGCAGGATTTCTTCCCCCTGACCGTCCATTACCAGGAAAAATACGCTGCCGCCGGGCGCATCCCGGGCGGCTTCTTCAAGCGCGAACGCGGCGCGACGGAAAAGGAGACCCTGGTCTCGCGCCTGATCGACCGTCCGATCCGCCCGCTGTTCCCCGAAGGTTTCTACAACGAAATCAACTGCATCGCGCAGGTGATGTCGTATGATGGCGAAAACGAGCCCGACATTCTGGCGATGATCGCCGCTTCGGCTGCGCTCACGCTGTCGGGCGTGCCGTTCCTCGGCCCGATCGGCGCGGCACGCGTCGGCTACAAGGACGGCGAATATCAGCTGAACCCGACCGACGCCGAAGTCGAGGCCGGGTCGCTCGATCTGGTCGTCGCCGGCACGCATGACGCGGTAATGATGGTCGAATCCGAAGCCAAGGAGCTGTCGGAAGACATCATGCTCGGCGCGGTCATGTTCGGCCACCGCGAGATGCAGAAGGTGATCAACGCGATCATCGATCTCGCCGAACAGGCGGCCAAGGATCCGTGGGACATGGCGGCCCAGGCCGACCAGAGCGCGATGAAGGCGAAGCTGAAGGCGCTGGTCGGCGCCGACATCGCCGCCGCCTACAAGCTGACCAACAAGTCGGAACGCGCCCAGGCGCTGAACGACGCCCGCGCCAAGGCCAAGGCGGCGTTTGCGGACGAAAACCCGCAGGACCAGATGGCCGCGATCAAGCTGGTCAAGAAGCTCGAGGCCGATATCGTCCGCCAGGCGATCCTGAAGGAAGGCCGCCGCATCGACGGCCGCAACACCCGCCAGGTCCGCCCGATCGAAGCGATTGCCGGCTTCCTGCCGCGCACCCATGGCTCGGCGCTGTTCACCCGCGGCGAGACGCAGACCATCTGCACGACCACCCTTGGCACCAAGGATGCCGAGCAGATGATCGATGGCCTGACCGGCCTGCATTACCAGCATTTCATGCTGCACTATAACTTCCCGCCCTATTCGGTGGGCGAGGTCGGCCGCTTCGGCGCCCCCGGCCGGCGCGAGATCGGCCATGGCAAGCTTGCCTGGCGCGCGCTGCATCCGGTGCTGCCGACCAAGGAAGAGTTTCCCTACACGGTCCGCGTCACCAGCGACATCACCGAGTCGAACGGCTCGTCGTCGATGGCGACGGTGTGCGGCGGTTCGCTGTCGCTGATGGATGCCGGCGTGCCGATCAAGCGGCCGGTGTCGGGCATCGCCATGGGCCTGATCCTCGAAGGCAAGGAATTCGCGGTCATCAGCGATATCCTGGGCGACGAAGATCATCTGGGCGACATGGACTTCAAGGTCGCCGGCACGTCCGAAGGCATCACCAGCCTGCAGATGGACATCAAGATCGCCGGCATCACCGAGGAGATCATGAAGGTCGCGCTCGAACAGGCGCATGAAGGCCGGGCGCACATCCTGGGCGAAATGGCGAAGGCGCTGGGCGAAACCCGCACCGAGCTGTCGGCCCATGCGCCGCGCATCGAGACGATCACCATCGACAAGTCGAAGATCCGCGACGTCATCGGCACCGGCGGCAAGGTGATCCGCGAGATCGTGGCGACCACCGGCGCCAAGGTCGACATCGACGATGAAGGCGTGATCAAGATCTCCTCGGCCGACCTGTCGCAGATCGAAGCCGCCAAGGCGTGGATCCTCGGCATCGTCGAGGAACCGGAAATCGGCAAGATCTACACCGGCAAGGTCGTGAACATCGTCGATTTCGGCGCGTTCGTGAACTTCATGGGCGGTCGTGACGGCCTGGTGCACGTCTCCGAAATCAAAAATGAGCGCGTCGCCAATGTCGGCGATGTCCTGTCCGAAGGGCAGGAAGTGAAGGTCAAGGTGCTCGAGATCGACAATCGCGGCAAGGTCCGCCTGTCGATGCGCGTCGTCGACCAGGAAACCGGTGCCGAGCTTGAGGACACCCGCCCGGCCAAGCCGCCGCGCGAGGACCGTGGCGAGCGCGGCGAACGCGGTGACCGGCCCAAGCGTGACGGCGACCGCCGCCGCGACGGTGGCCGGGGTGGCCGTGACCGGGGCGACCGTCCGCGCCGCGAGCGTGGCGAAGGCGGCGGCCGTGAAGACGGCGGCGAGCCCGAATTCGCGCCGGCCTTCCTGACCGGCGGCGACGACTGATCATCGGCCCGCACCGGCCGGGCAAAGGGGCAACCGCTCCCCTGCCCGGCCGGTGCGGATCGCCGATGTCCGGGAGATCGGGACCGGCGGCAACAGGGTCAAAAAAGGCGATTATGTAGTTTGCAAACACATAATCGCGTCAGTTGTCGCAATCCTCGAATAGCGCTTGCCCGTAGGGAAGGTGACTGCCGAGACGCTCGAGATAGCAGGCCGCATGACACGGCCACGACTGGTTGCCCTCGCCTTTGGTGAAGATAGCAAGGGTGCATGGGTCTAAGCCGACCTCGGCCACAGGCTCGCCGCAAAAGCAGCAAACGCCTCCCATCACTCTGGCTTCCCAGGCTTGGGCTTATGCGCCATCACCTTGCGTAGCTGCGCTTCCCAGCGACCTTCGTCGTTGCTCGTATCAAGCTCCTTGGTCATTGCTTTGAAACGATCAAGTTGACTCTGTGCGGATTTCTTGGCTGCCTCGGTCATTATGGTCACCCACTCTCCGAGTTACGTCGCGCGCATGCTTCTCAACCACTTACTTGTAGAGGCGGGCTATAGTGGCTATTTCCCACTTTCCACAATTATCGCGCGCAGCCGAGGCGGCTTCGAACTGGCTTTACGCTCAGCAGAGCTTCAGGGTAACTGGACACCAATTACGACATATGTCATTGAGGCCCTTCTATTAGCAGAGTGAAAGTAATACTCTCATTTAGTCGGGTTTTGTGATGAGATTGTTGGTTGGCTGAACAGATATGTAAGTGGCGCACCCGCAGCCATGATGCACGCAGCCAGCCATAGCTGGTTTAAGCCGCTGCCGACATACGGTCTCGCCAGCCAGAATAGTAGGAGCATCATCAAGCCCATGACTGTCCCACGCAAGCGGGACATCTCTAGCGGAGCATGACATCTTTTACAGTGAAAGGTCGACCCAAGACCCCATTGAGTCCTCAGAAAAGGTACGAACTTACCGCAGTTAGGACACGCCGGTCCGATCGCCATTGCCATTCCGAATGCTGTTGTGGGTAGGTCACGATGTCACACACCACGGGCTGTGTCGAGCGCGCCGAGGTCGTCGGCGTCAGCTGGAGTAACCCATAAAATTGGCAGGTTTTGCTCATAGCGCGGCAAAGAGGCGAAAGCGCTTAAGCCGGCGTGGGCAGCGTGCGGTCAGGCGATGCCCGCGGATACCCGCGATCCTTCTGGTATTCCATCCGACCGAGCAATATTGTCGGTCGCAACTTACCCCTTTTCGGAGGGCGTCTCGAAGCATCCGCTTGTCACTTAGCTTGATATCGTGTGGGGTTTGCATGAAGAAGGTGATCAAGGTTGCGGCTGCCCTGCTGCTCCTGGCGGCAGAAGGCGATACGCAGCCGCTCGTGCAGATCGCTAAAACGGTCGCTGATGCTGACTGCGACTTTAACGAGGTGCGCGTTTCGCCTGGCGAGAACTACGTTGCTGTCTGGGATGACGTGCTCCTCTGATTGTTACCATTCAGAGGTAGAGACTGGCTCCTTTATGATGGGTGTTTGATTTGATGGCAACGTGTCTGGGGGCATGCCCCCAGACACGTTGTCCGGTGATCTCGGCGGGGGTCTTCCCGCTCAGTTTCGAGTGCGGCCTGACCGTTTTGTAATCAAGCTGCCAAGCGGCAAGCACAGATCGGGCATGGGCCAGCGATGTGAACAGCGTCTCGTTGAGGCATTCGTCGCGCATGCGGCCGTTGATGGGGTGGACGGCCTGCATTACCAGCATTTCATAGGGACGATGGCTGGTGGCAGACGAAAAAGAGTGGGAGGCTTCTGTTGCCCGGTGCCTCCCCGACCGCTGGATTCCGCTTCTGTTGCCCGGTGCGGCCCGGACCGCGCTATAGCTTTGTAACCTTATCCCCAGGGGGACTTAGTTACGCAGCAAGAGCGAGCGCCTCGTTGTCGTTGGCACTTGTGTTATGGGCCGTTGCGGTGGTCCCATTCCGGGCGAAAACAGCGCTTTTCAACACACGTCGATCCTGGTTCGGCCCCGTCAGGACCCGCGAAGCCGCGGTTTCTGGTGGAGCCGCCGGGTACTGCCCCCGGGTCCGCTGCGCCTATTGAACGCCGCAGTTTATCGCCATAGCCGGCAAGCCGGCACTGACCGATATAGGCATTCCGGCGCGGATGTGAAGCCGCCCCGGCCAGCTGGCCGGAGCCGCCCCTTCTGCGAAGGTTCAGCCCGCGCCGCCCGGCGGGGTGCCCTCTTTCTTCAGCAGGTCGCGGATCTCGCGCAGCAGCACGACATCGGCGGGATCGGCGGCGTCGACCGCGCGCTTCAGCGCCTTGTTCGCCGCCCGCACCAGCACGAAGATGATGAAGGCGAGGATGATGAAGTTGACCGCCTGGGTCAGGAACGCGCCATAGCCGAACAGCGGCACCCCCGCCTTTTTGAGCGCGGCATAGTCGGTCGATCCGGCAAGTTCGGCCGGGATCGGGCCGAGCGCGATGAAATAGCTGGAAAAATCCAGCCCGCCAAACACCGCGCCGATCGCCGGCATCAGCAGATCGTCGGTCAGCGAGCTGACGATCTTGCCGAACGCCGCACCGATGATCACCGCCACCGCGAGGTCGAGGACATTGCCCCGGTTGATGAACGCCTTGAACTCCTGAAGCATGATCCCCCTTCTCCCCAAGCTGGCCGGGCCATTTGACCGCGCGACAGTGCGATTATCGGGCAGGGCAAGGCAAGGGCGATTGCGCGGGCGTGCTGCCGCCCCTAATTCCAGTGACGTTCCATCTGGAGGACCGCATGACCCGTCGCCGTCTGTCTGCCCCGCGAATCGCCCCCGCGCTGGCCCTTGCCCTTGCCGTGCCGATGACGCTCGGCCTGTCGGCCTGCGGGATCAACAGCGTGCCCACGGCCGAGGAAAATGTGAAGGCGCGCTGGGCCGATGTGCAGGCCCAGTATCAGCGCCGCGCCGATCTGGTGCCCAATCTGGTCGCGACCGTGCGCGGTGCCGCGGCGTCGGAAGAGCGGATCCTGACCAACGTCACCGAGGCCCGCGCCAATGCCACGCGGATCAGCGTGAGCCCCGAACAGCTGTCGGACCCGGCGGCGATGAAATCGTTCAGCGAGGCGCAGGCGCGGCTGTCGGCGGCGATCCTGCCGCTCCAGCGGCTGCAGGAAGCCTATCCGCAGCTGCAGAGCCAGGGCAATTTCACGACGCTGATGGCGCAGCTCGAAGGCACGGAAAACCGCATCACGGTTGCGGTGCGCGACTATAACGAGGCGGTGCGCGACTATAACACCCGCATCCGCACCTTCCCCGAAATGATCGGCGCGAAGCTCGTCCATGGTGCCAAGCCGCTGCAGCCGTTCCAGGCGACGACGCCGAACGCCGATCAGGCGCCCAAGGTCGATTTCGAAAGCAAGTGACCGCCGCCCGCCTCCGGCCCGCCCGTCTCCGGCATCGGCCCGCCGGCCCCGGCGGGCGGGCATTGCTGTGGGCGGTGCTTGGCCTCCTGCTCCCTGCCCTGCTGACGCTGCTGGCGGGGCCGGCGGGCGCGCAGACATTTCCGGCCTTTACCGGGCTGGTCGTCGATGCGGCGAACGTCATTCCCGACGACCGCGAGGCGGCGCTCAAGGCCAGGCTCGAGGCGTTCCAGCAGAAAACCGGCCGCCAGCTGGTCGTGGCGACGCTTGCCGATCTGCAGGGCTATCCGCTCGACGATTACGGCACCCGGCTGGGCCGGGCCTGGGGCGTTGGGCTGAAGGGCGCGGACAATGGCGTGCTGCTGCTGGTCGCGCCGCGCGAGCCCAAGGGCCAGCGCGGCCCGCGCATCGAGGTCGGCTATGGCCTGGAGCCGGTGCTGACCGACGCGCTGTCGAGCATCATCATCCGCGAAACGATGATGCCGCTGCTGCGCAACGGCGGCGACGTGCCCGGCGCGCTCGACGCCGGGGCCGATGCCATCATCGCCCAGCTGTCGCTGCCCGATGAAGAAGCCAAGGCGAAGCAGGATGCGGCGATCAAGGCGTTCGACGCGAAGAACAAGCGCAGCGCGCGCAGCGGTGGCGGCTTTCCCTTCGGACTGGTGTTCTGGGTGCTGGTCGTCGCCTTTGTCGTGCTGGCCATGGGACGCGGGATGGGGCGACGTGGTGCGCTGGGCGGCAAGCGCGCCGGGCCATGGGGCGCGCAGCGCCGCTATCGCCGCAAACAGGGCGATGACGACTGGCCGATCTGGCTGTGGGTGGCGAGCGAGATCGCCGAAAGCGCCGCGCGCAGCCGTGGATCGGGCGGCTGGGCAGCGGCTCCGGCCTTGGCGGCGGCGGCGGCAGCGACGGCAGCTGGCTGGGCGGCGGCTTTACCGGCGGCGGCGGCGGATCGTTCGGCGGCGGCGGCGCTTCGGGGACTGGTGATGCTGACTGAGGCCGATCATGACCGGGTCGCGGCCGCGATCCGCGCTGCCGAGGCGAAGACCGATGGCGAGATCGCCGTGGTCGTCGCGCCCGAATCCGACAGCTATGCCGATGCGGTGCTGCACTGGGCCGTGCTGCTCGCGCTGCTGCCGCTGGCGGTCGCGGCCTCGGTACCGTCGCTGCTCGTCCACGCAGCCGGGCTGTTCCATCCCGCCTGGGGCGATGCGCCGCCGCTGACGCTGATGCTGGGGCTGCTGATGGCGGTGGCCGTGCTGTGTTTTCTGGCCGGGCGGTTCCTGTTCGCCGTGCCGCGCATCAAGCAGGCGCTTGTTCCCCATGACACCAAGGCGCGGCGCGTGCGCCGGCGGGCGATCCTGATCTTCCGGGTCGGCACCGAACGGCGGACCGCGACGCGCACCGGCGTCCTGCTTTATCTGAGCCTGTTCGAGCACCGGGCCGAGATCGTCGCCGATCGCCAGATCCAGCAGCTGATCGGCGGCGAGGAATGGGGCGAGGCCATGGCCGCGCTGCTCAAGGGGCTGAGGGCCGGCGAGCCCGGCCAGGGCATTGCCGATGCGGTGGCGGCAATCGGCGCGGTGCTTGCCCATCACATGCCGCACAGCGGCCGCGACCCCAATGAGCTGCCCGACCGGATGATCCAGCTGTGAGCACCCCGAGGCCGGGGAGACGCCCCAGACCGTCTGGGCCGGCAAATATATCGTCACCAAGACGCTTGGAAACTGGGAGTTTGTCGGCCGGGCGCGCGGCATCGGCGCGGCGGTGATCCTTGCCATCGACGCCGAGGATCATGTGCTGCTGGTCGAGCAATATCGGGTGCCGCTCGGCGCGCCGTGCCTTGAGCTGCCTGCCGGCTGGTCGGCGATGTCGTGGCCGGCGAGGATGTCGCCGCATCGGCGGCGCGCGAGCTGGAAGAGGAAACCGGCTACCGCCCCGGCCGGGTGGAGATTGTCGGCGAGTTCGCGTCCTCGCCCGGCATGGTGTCGGAAACCTTCACGCTGGTTCGCGCCCATGATCTGGTCAAGGTCGGCGCGGGCGGCGGGAGCCGGCGAAGGCATCACCGTCCACCGGGTCGCACGCGCCGCGCTGCCGGGCTTTGTCGCCGCCGCGCGGACGCGGGGCTGCCGGATCGACGTCAAGCTGCTGCTGCTGCTCGGTCCGGATATCGCCGGCTGACGCTCAGCCGCGCACCGGTCAGCGAAAGTTATCGGCATAGGCCTGAAGCTTGAGCTTGGGCTGCGGCGCGGGCACGACATGCGCGTCGATGCCGTGACGCGCGGCATAGGCGCGCGCCGCGTCCACGCTCGGAAAGCTCAGCTGCACCTGATGCTGGGTGTCGAGCGACCCGTTCCAGCCGGTCAGCGGATCGACCGGCATCGCCGTGTCCGACATGAACTCGAGGATCCATGCCCCGCTCCGGGCGCGGCCCGACTGGGTGGCGTTCTTGCTGCGCTGATAGATGCGTGCCTGCGACATGGCTGCGCCTCTATCGCAAGCCACGGCCCAACTCAACGCCCCCGCGCCGAACCACCGGCGCCCGCCCCGCCAGCGCCCGCCCCGCCAGCGCCCGGCGCGTCGCCGCCCGCCCGGCGCGCATCGGCGGCCTTGGTGCGCAGCGTTGCGCGCGCATCGGCGGGATTGTCGGGCCAGGGATGGCGCGGATAGCGGCCGCGCATTTCCTTGGCGACCGCAGCCCAGCTGCCGGCCCAGAAGCCCGGCAGGTCGCGGGTCGTCTGGATCGGCCGCCCGGCGGCGAGGTGAGGCTGAGGATCAGCGGCGTGTCGCCGATGCGCGGATGCTCGGTCAGGCCGAACACCGCCTGCACGCGCAGCTCGACCGTCGGGCCGGCTTCGGCCGCATATCGATCGGATGGCTGCTGCCGGCCGGGGACTGGAAGCTGGGCGGCGCGATCCGGTCGAGCCGGCGGCGCTCATCCCAGTCCATCAGGTCATGTAGCGCCCCGGTCAGCTGGCCGGGATCAATGGCATCCAGACGGCGCTTGCCGGCCAGCAGCGCACCAGCCACTGGTCGATCGTGGCGCGCAGCCGCGCATCGCTCAAATCCACCCCGGCATGGTCGCCCGTGCGCGCAGCGCGCGCGCCGATGCCGCCAGTCGAGCAGATCCAGCCCGCGTTCGGCGACCATATCTGCGAGCAGTGCGGCGATCGCCGCCGGATCGGCCGGTCATCCGGCCCGCTCGACAGGCGCACCGCCCCCAGCCGGCGTTCGCGCAGCGCCTGCACCGCGGCGCGCGGCGGGATCGAAGCGCAGCTGCTGCACGGTTTCGATGCGGTCGGCGAACAGCGCTTCGACCTCGGCTGCGGTCAGCGGCGCGGCGGACAGGATGCGCGCCCCGGCCGCCGCGCCCTGCACCTCGGCCACCGCCAGCCATTCGGCGCGCGCCAGCGACGATGCGGGATCGAGCCGGAAACCGCGCCCGCCGGTGCTGATCCAGTCCGCGCCATCGGCGGAGCGCCGGCGCGACAGCCGGTCGGGAAAGGCAAGCGCCACCACCTGCCCCAGGCTCAGCGGGCCGGTGCCCTCGCCCCCCGCCCCGGCCAGCCTTGCCCAGCGCCGGGCGAGCCCGCGCGCGCCCTCCGCCCGCTGGCCGCTCTCGCGCCGCCAGCGGGTCAGCCGCTGCTCAAGATCGGATCATTGCCCCCCAGCCCGCGTTCGGACAGCGCACCGCCGCCAGCGCAGCCAGATCGCGCCGCCACGGCCGCGGCCGCACCAGCATATGGGCAAGGCCGGCCGGCAGCGCAGTTCGGCGATGCGCCGGCCATGCGCGGTCACCCGCCATCGGCGTCAAGCGCGTCCAGCCGCATCAGCCGCGCCCGTGCCTCCGCGACCGCGCCTCAGGGGCGGGTCGAGCCAGCGCAGCGCGCGCGGATCCGCGACACCCCAGATGGTCGAGGCGAGCGTCAGCGACGACAGATCGGCCTCGACGAATTTCCGGCGGATCGAAAACGCGGCAGCCCGGCGGTCGCCGCCTCCTCCCACAGCCGATAGACGGTTCCCGGCCCTGCCGCGCCGCGCGGCCGCGCGCCTGACCGATCGCCGCCTGGCTAGCGCGTTCGGTGACGAGCCGCGTCACCCCCGCCGCCCGG
>NZ_CP047896.1 GCF_009913435.1 Sphingomonas changnyeongensis
ATGGATGTCGTAGCCGTTCCCCTTGTATGCGCCCAGATCGCGAACGACGGGCTGAAAGGCTTGGAGGTCGGCTTCGCTGTCGCTGGCCGGTCGGAATGAGGCACTCTCGTCCTTCCGATCCACACGGAAATTTGCGCCGTTCTCGATAAGGCTGTCGATGTAGCTCAAATACGTCTCTCCGAGAATTAGCGCTGTCGCGGATATCGCTTTGAATAGCGTACGGCAGGTTTGGAACACGGACAGCGGCGGTCATCTGCTCTATACCGGCCCGGTGGGAGCCCCGACAATCAGCAGCCCGACCCAGCCGTTCAACAAAATCGCTGCGAGCATCCCGTCCTGTCATAGTCTGTCGTTCAGCAATCGGCCCAAGGTCGAGCCATCGGCAGGCTCGCTATCTCACCGCCTTTCGCTCTGAATGAACTCAGCGCTCGGCGCCTTTTCCCCAAACAGGGTCTTGACCCGCTTGTTCTGCCACGATTTGATTCTGTGCTTGATTTGATGCCAGAGGACAGGCGCGAAGCTTTCCATCGGCGAGCCGTTTCGCGGCGGGGGGACGTTCCAGTGCTGGTAGCGGCCATCGACCAGCTTGAGAAACAGCACGGCAAAACGCCAAAAATCCTCCGGTGTATCGGCATCACGCATGCGATCGTACCAGTGCCGTGCCCAGACGTTGCGGTCGTACGCATAGCGCGCGCGCCGTGCTGCTTCGCCAATTGGCCCGGGCAACTCCGCGTGCGCGGCGATCATTCCGCCGCGGGCATCGGTGGACGGCGAAAAACCGCACACCATCAGTCCACGCGCCACGTCTACCGGCCGGTCCGAATCCAACATTTCACGAACGTAATGGTCGAGGAAGGCGTCCTTGCCCCTGACGGTCGCGGCAAGCACCTCCTGAGCGATCTCGTTGTCGGTAATGGCGAGATCGAGGCGCGCGCGTCTCAGCGAGTCGATTGCGCTATGGTCTGCAGCACCCCAGACCGACAAGCTCTCGAGCCCGAGCGATGCGGGCCCGCTGACGATCCGCAGGAAGCCGCAATGCGAGCGCAAATGCTCGAATAGTGCGGCGCTAAGCTCGGGATCCAGATGCGATAACGTTTCGGCCAAGCGCAGTCCAAAATTGTAGAGGTTCCGGATCCTGTGATCCGGAAGCCCGATGCATGTCCGGGCCCAGGCTCGGGCCAGATTAGGCTGCTGGGCGATGCAGGCGTCAAGCGTCGCTGCAGGGGTGTCTTGAAGGATTTGCCGGGCACTCAGACTTGTCAGCGAATCCTCGAACGCCTCGAATGCTGCCCATCCCCGCCGTTGCCGATCGTCGAAGTCATCCTCTTTATCCGACATCCGCCTGCAGAACTCCTCGATGCCGAGGTTCTCGGCGGGCTCGACGAGCGAGCTCAAAGGGCTGTCGAACCCCTTGCGCGAGTCCGCGCTGTCCTGCTCGATGGTCGGCCCGAGCGGAGGTGGGTCGATATCGACCGCGCGCGCCAATGCGACGTCGACACGATCGGCAATGGCACTTCCAACGCGGCCTTCCCTCGACAAAGCGAGCATATGATAGTGCTCGGGCGCGACCCGATCGAGCGCATCCATAGCGTCGACCAAGTCCAGCGACACCGACTTCGCAAGGGCACGCGCGCCGTCCCACCGTTCGAAGTGTGCTTCTCTTGGATCGAGCGCGTTGGCATCCCAGCGTCCTTCGGCAAACGATGCAAGAAAAACTCGGTCATTGATGTCCGCCAAGGTGCCGATAGCAAGCGCACGGACAGCGCTTTTCTCACCGATCGCCAGCGTTCGCAGCGTATTGGCCGATCGCTCCGTAAGAGGACTGCCCGAGTAGCGAGCAACCATGAGGATCGTCAGTCGGAAGTCGTCGTCGTTCGCTTGGGCACAGCGGTCCAGCGCCGCTTCGAGGGCATGCGGGGAGGCGGGCTTGAGCACATCCGCAAGATCGAGCAGCGGCGGTCCGAAACGCGGAAGGGAAACCAGCGCCTCGAGCTGTTCGTCACCGCTCATATGCGGAAACGTCAGCAGCAACGCATGCTGGGCAATCAACCAGTCGTTGCGGGTGCTCTCATCTCCACCGCGATGCGGTCCGCTCTTTTCCCTTGCAAGAGCAAGGAAGCGTTCGCGGACATCCGCGGTGATAAGCGGGGCGTCCTCGCGCACGTTGAAAATCCGGTGCGAATCCCGATGCGAGATGGTCTGGCTCACGCTGTCGAGAACCTGCCGGTGAACCGCAATCGTCGTCTCGGGATCGAACCGGGCGAGTCCCAACCCTGCATCTCGCAGGAAATGATCGTCACCGGACATGCTTAGATGCGCCCGGATGGTCGTGGGATCGAGCGCGCGGTATTTGCGGGCGGTATCCTCGATAGTTGAGGGCAGCCCGGAATTCGGATCGCACGGGTCGGTGTCGCAATAGGTTTCGATGAGCCGCCAGTTCGCAAATGTCGGTCGATCCCGGGTGAGCGCTTCGACAAGTTTATCGCAGTGGGCGGAATCCATGATTGTCCCCGTCGCGCGGAGGACATGCACAAGAGCCCATCGACCTGTGTCGGAAACATCGAATTCGGACAGCAGCGCAGCATGCTTCAACAAGTAATCGCGAGTTTGCGCCCAATCGACCGGGTTGAAACGCACGAGGTGGATCAGTTCATTGTAAGGCGCATGAAAACCCGAGTTGATCGCTTCTGATAAGGCGTGGGCGACAAGCGATTCAGCGAATGGCGCCAACGGCATTCCAGCCAGCAGATCAAATGCTTCTCGTGCTAGCGAGCCATTTGCCAACTGGTCATCTCGATGCATGGCCCGAGCCACAAACGCCGCCTCCCCGGGCGACAAGCTGTCCATTCTCTCGCGGAGCGCCTGTGTGCGCTCCGCGACCTTGGCGTCATACAGCTCGACCGCTTCGGCGTCGTTGCGAAAGATGCAGATCGTCGGGTCCAGCGAATAGGCCCGCAGCCACTGACCGATATATGCGCTCATCACATTCCAACTCGCCGGGTCGCGCCGCGCCTCGCGCAAGGCTTCGGTCAACCATTCGGCGTGTTCGGTGTAACGCGAAGCAGCCAAGATTTCGGCAAGCGCGGACATCGCGGCCTCGGGACACGTGCGAACAATTGCTTCGAAAGGATGGTAATCGCGCTCATCGATATTCTGGAGTCCGAGAAAGGCGGCGATCAGCGCTCGGGTGGTTGCGTCTCCGGACCGCCCATCGACCGAGGATAGCATCAGCGCTGCAAAGACAGCTTCGGCTGTCCGATCCAGCGCCGCGATCGGTTCGAGCATGACACCCAGCGTCTCGTCAACGTCGGCGCCAGTGCGGCGCGCACGGGCGATTGTGTCGAGGATGGCGAAGCCTAGAGCGAGGTCCAGACCGTCATCAGTGAGGCGGTAGAAATAGGGGTCGTCGGGCACGGGGGCGAAGAACCGGCTCCCAGACACGGCGAGGAGATCCTGGGTCAATTTATGCTTCGATCCTGCGCCCAGGTCTGCGCTTTCGAAGTCAAGCCAGCTGCCGGTGGCGTTCGTCTGGACGCGCATCAGGATTTCCCGGGCGTGCTCGGCGAGCCTCTTGGTGAATACGAGCGGTTCTTCCGGAGCCTTTTGGAACCGCGCGCTCTTGCGAATATGTTCGAACAGGAGGCGTTCAACGCTTAACTCGTCGAACGTTTTGATGCTGCCCTCGCGCAGCAAGTCGAAGGCGATGCCAAGCACCCTTGGGTTGCGCAAAAGCCCAATCACGCGCGGCCTCAGGTTCGAGGCATCGATCTTTTCCGCTACGAGAATCGCCTTCAATTCGTTCTCGGTCCACGCATTGATGCGCAGGACATGTTGCGGGGTCGTGAGGGAGTCGCGCAAGCGATTGGAAAAAAAGCCGTTGCGCACCGAAGTGACTAATCGCCCGCCCACCTGCGTAAGTTGCCAAGCCATACGATCGAGCCACTGCGGCCAAGCATAACCGGGTCGCTGATTGAGGCCGTCGACCAACACGACAAGGTTGGGCTTAAATGACCGTTCACCACTTTCCCATCCTTCGAGGACAGACTGCCAACGTGCAATTGCCTGCTGATCAGCACGCCCCCCGGTTTGGCGAACAATCTGCCGAACCAAGAAATCGCGCTCGTCCCCGGAGGCGAGGTCGACGGGCACGTCGTTGGCGGTAATGACCAGAGCCAAGGGAGGATCGTCCACCTTGAGCCAACTCTGAGCAAAAATCCAAGACTTCCCGCAACCTTCGTCACCAAGAAGGACGACAATGGAGCCGACTGGCGAACCGAATGCCGCGTCTTGCACCCGCTTCATGAGGTCTCCGCGTTCAACGGTCGGCAGGGCGTTTTGCGCAAGGGGCGCGAGCGGTTGCCCGAATTCGCGTCTCGCGGCGCGCTCGTCGGCGAACAAGTTCGTCAACCACTCGCGATTGGCATTGGCGGCAACGGACAAGCCGACGCCGGGGTTGGAGAGGGCCGCTCGCAGCGCTGCGGCAGGCCGGGCGAAGTTCGCATTCGCAGCGACCGCCGCAAGCGCTGCGACAGCAGAGGCAACGAGCGTCTGATCCGTGACATGAGCCGCAAGAAACGCAGCGGTCTCATTGGGTGCTAAGGAGCACGCCACGGCGAGTTCCGGAAGCGGGGCGGTCGGCGACCAGTCGAGAATGAACAAGTTGATGCCATTCTTGTCGGCGGTCTTCGAGAGCGGGTCGAGAATCTGCGTCTTGATCTCGATGGTCGCACCGAGGATCCACAGATCGTGTGCGGGCTGGGCGGCTATGATCTCAGTTAGTTTGCTCAGGACCTCGTTCTTGTCGATCGAGCCGGTGTAGAGTTTCGCCTCGAACGCGATCCCGTTGGCGGTCCCGGCGGTGCTTCCGTCCTTGCCGTGCTGCGACCCGGAACCGGCTAGCCGGAACGCCTTGCCGGTTACTGCGCCAAATATCGTCGCGAGGAGCCCCTCGAAGCCGTCATGCCCGCTGGGCTTCAACGCAATGAGCGCCATCCTGAGGTTGTCGAGATGTGTAGTCAGATCAATGCTCATAGATACAACCCATAGCATCGACCGCTGGCTGTACTAACCTCCGTTTTCTCTGAATCTTGCCTCAAAAGCAGCCAGTTTACAAACGGCCCAGTTGTTCTCTCTATGCCGAGCTTGTCGGATGAACGTTGGTTAACCGCTCTTGGCGAAAGCTGTCGCTAGACACGTAGTAAAGGAACGACGGCTTTGTCCCAGATCCAGCCATTGAGCCCGATTGGAGGCCGTTGTCCGCTTTTGATTGGTCGGCAGGCCACTTCGATAGTTTTGGGATGGCGGAGATTGAGCCGTTCACCCATAGGCTGATCCTTACTTGAAACCGCCGGCTTGTATCATGCCCATGAGGTGACGTTCGGTCCGGTGCGCCATCGAGCGCCCGCCAACTAAAAGCACCGGCGTCGCGGAGCTGACGCCGATCCGCAACCATCGCGACGCATTCCGACCCTACCCGGCCGCATCGATGCTGATGTCGTCGATGCAAAATGGGGGAAAGAAAAATGCTTAGGTCGGTCTGGCTTCTGGGCGCCTCGGCGCTCATCCTTGTTCCTGTGACCGCACATGCGGCGCAGGGGCAGAGTTCCAGCGCCGACGGGAAAGCCGCCGCCCTGCCGGAGAAGGGCGCGGAGGACATCGTCGTCACCGGGTTCCGCAAAGGCGAACTGGAAGCGGTACAGGCCAAGCGCGAGGCGTTCATCGTCTCGGATGCCATCGTCTCCGATGATATCGGTCGGCTGCCTGACCAGAACACGGCCGCAGCCCTTCGCCGCATTCCGGGCATTTCGGTGCAGGAGGATCAGAACGAGCCGCGCTTCCCCTCGATCCGCGGGCTGCCGCCGACCTATAATCGCACCCAGGTGAATGGTGCGATCGTCGCCACCGGCGACAATGGCGGCTCGCGCACCGTCCCGCTCGACACCGTCCCGTCCAACTTCGCGCAGCGGCTGGAAGTCTACAAGACCGTCACCCCCGAAATGGACCCCAACGCCATCGGCGGGATCATCAACATCGTCACCCGCAGCGCTTTCGACAGCGACGGCCCGTTTCTCAACGCCACCACCGCCTTCACCCTGCTCGAACAGGCGAACGACATCGCGAGCGAACGGGCCAGCTGGCGTGCAAACGCACAGGCAGGCACACGCTTCGGCGCGGACCAGCAGTTCGGGATCGTTGGCCAGGTCAACTATTCGCTGCGCAACTATGACATCACCCAGTTCGAGACCGCAACGCCCAGCTTCCGCGAATATACGGGCGCGGGCGCACCGGTCGACCTCGGGCGTGGGAACGGCATCCCGGTGCCCGTGCAGGAACGGCTTTTCCTCTACAACAATGTGCGCGAACGCATCGGTGGTGCGCTCGCGCTCGAATGGCAGCCGGGGCAGGGCGTCTATATGCGGCTGTTCGGGACCTATAACCGGTTCAAGGACAACGAGACCCGCGATGAGAACCGGCTTGAGCAGGTCGGCAATGTCACCAATCAGACCGCGACGACCGGCACCTTTGCCAGCGCGCGCAACGTCATCAATCTCAACCTGCCGACCACCAGCCAGGAAATCTGGAACGTCCAGTACAATGCCCGCGTCGAAGCCAGCGACCAGCTGCGGATCGATGCCGATGCAATCTATTCGGGCGCGCAGGGCAAGGAGGTCGGACGCGGTGAAACCTTCCGTTCGGCCAGCAGTGCCGCCTTCGCCTTCGATTACGATGCCGCCGATTTCTTCTTCGAGTTCGCGCCCCGCACGCCGGCAAGCCTCGCCAATCCGGCACTCCACCCCTTCCTCAACCGCACCGAGAGCCTGAACACGACCCGGCAGGACATTTACGAGGGCCGGCTCAACCTAACCTATGACGCTGCGATCGGCGACAGCGAGGTCGAGCTGAAGGCGGGGGCATATTCCGGCGCACCGATCATGTGCGCAATCAGGATCAAACCACCTATACGCTGACGCCGGGATCGGGGGTCAGCTACACGCTGGCCGACGCCTTTGTACGTAAGCCGCTCGATGTGATCGGCGGCAAGGTCTTCGATCTCGCGATCGATCGCGACCGGGCGCTCGCCTTCTTCAACGCCAATCGTGGCGCCTTCACCGCGGCGACCAACAATGTGAATGGCGACTTCACCGTCACCGAGGACGTCTATGGCGGCTTCGTCCAGGCACGGGCCAAGCTGGGCAATCTCGAGGTTCTGGGCGGCCTCCGCTATGAGCGCACGGACGTGAGTTCGACATCGGTGCGCGTCAATGGCGGCGTAGCGACGCCCTCAATCGCCGATGGGGGCTTCAACAGCTTTCTGCCGAGCGTGCATGTGCGCTGGAACGCAACGCCCGACTTTGTGGTCCGTGCGGCGTGGACCAACACCATCGGGCGCGCGAACTTTGGAGATGTGACCGCGCGCGAGACGCTGAACATCATCGCCGGCGCCATTCCCACGCTCGCGCGCGGCAATCCTGGTCTCAGGCCCCGCAAGGCGATGGGCCTCGACCTGTCGGCCGAATACTACACCGGCAACGGGGGCCTGCTGTCGATTGGCGTGTTCTACAAGGATATCGAGAACGAGATTTTCAACGTGACCTCGATCGAGACGATCGACCTCGGCATCGGTCGCGGTGTCGAGCAGGTGGAAGTGTCGCAGCCCGACAACGCGCAATCGGCAACCATCTTCGGCGTCGAAGCGGCGGTTCAGCAATCGCTGACGTTCCTGCCGGAACCTTTTGACGGGCTCGGGTTCAACATCAACGGGACCTATGTGAACAGCGACCTCGACGTGCTGACCACCGCCGGCCCGCGCAAACTCGGCTTCTTCCTTCAGCCCACCTGGGCAGCAAACGCATCGCTGTTCTATGAAAAAGGCCGGCTCGAGGCGCGGCTGGCTTACAATTACACCGGCGGGTTCCTCGAGACGATCAATCAGACGATCCCGGGCGCCGACCAGTTCTGGAAGTCGCGCGGGACGCTGGATGCCCAGATCCGCTTCCGCCTGACCCCCAACATTGACCTGTTCGTCGAAGGCGAGAACCTGACCGACAGCCGGCGGATCGAGCTGACCGGTCCTAACCGGAACCTGCTGCAGGAAGCCGCCCAATATGGCCGCACGTTCAGCATCGGCGCCTCGGTGGTGATGTGATGCTGCATTCGGCCCTTGTCGTCCTGCTCGCGCTCGCCGCGCCCGCGGCCGCCCAGATCGCCTCGGGCGAGGTGTCCGCGGTGCGCGTCGCACCCGTGCCGCCGTCGCCCGCCGAAGGGCTGTCGGCCGAGGAGGTCGCGCGATGGCCTGCACCCGAGGCCCGGCAGGGCGTGGCCGTGGACGCGAGGCATTTTTATGCGATCGCCAATAGCCGGATCGGCAAGTACCGGAAGGCTGATGGCGTGAAGGTGGCTGAATGGGTGGGCGATCGCGTTGCCATCCGCCACCTGAACAGCTGTGTCGTCGAGAGAACCGAACTCGTCTGCGCGAACAGCAACTATCCCCAGACCCCGATGGCAAGCTCGGTCGAGATTTTCGACACACGGACGATGCGCCATCTGCGCTCGGTGCCGCTGGGCGTGCGAGACGGCTCACTCACCTGGGTGGAGCGCCGTGCCGGTGTCCGGTGGGCAGCGTTGGCCAACTATGATCCCCCGCGCAGCTATCTCGGCAGAACGCATCGCGACACGCGGATCGTGCTCTTCAACGACAGCTGGGCCGAAATGGGCGGCTACGCGCTCCCCGACAGTCTGCTGAACAAGCTTGCGCCACACAGCCTGTCGGGCGGCAGCTTCGGCCCGGACGGTCTGCTTTACCTGACCGGCCATGATGCATCCGAGATCTATGTCGTGCGCATCCCGGCCCAGGGGCCGGTGCTGGAGCATATCGCCACCATCAATGCCCCAATCGAGGGACAAGCATGGGCCTGGGACCGGACCGCAGGCCGGACGATCTTCGCCATATCGCGCAGCACCGGCGCCGTGATTGTGATCAGGGTTCCCAAAATCTGAGCAGTCTGCCGCTCAAGCCGAGCATCCCAGGCTCAATCGGCCATATTGAATGCCTGGTTTGCCGAGCTGTCTGCACATGCCTTGCCGCATAGCGCATGCCCTTGATCGTCTTCCGTGCCCGTCGGACGGGTTCCCGGCAGCTCAACCGCGCGACTGGAGGTGATGTCCTGCGCCGTCGCGCAACATGGCGGTGACCGAGGCGGCGCGGACGGGCAAGGATACAAGGCAGCCTTGAATGTTTTGGCAACCCTCGCGTTCGATCACTTCGAACTGCGCGACATCCTCCCATATCCCTCCCGTTCAGTTGTAGTAATAGGGTGATCGCTGCGCCCAGACCGTGCCCGGATAGCGGGCGTGGAGCAGCCGGAAGGCGCGCTTGCTCAGCTGGTTGTGGTTGTTGCCCCAGCGCCCTACCCGATTGAGCCGATACAGCGCTTCGCCGGCGCGCGGATCGCGCGGATGGGCGGTGACATAGGCCAGCGCCTCCTCCCACAGCGTCGTCCCGCCGGTCTTGCCGCGATCGAGATCGGCAGCGCGCCGGAACGCGCTGCGTTCGCTGCGCGCCGCCGCTTGCATTGGCCTGGCGAAGCTGGCGGGGCGGGCAGGGAAGGCCTCGCCACAGCGCCCGTTGCAGGTCAGATCGACAGCGTCGTCCTGCGCACCGCCGTCCCACCAGCGGCACTCATAATAGTCCTTGGCGGCCGGGAAGGCGGCCGGCGCCATACCGCGCGGCAGCTGCACAAACCAATCATCCCAATAGCCGCCGAACGAAGCCTCATCGCCATGGGGGCGGGCATAATCGGCCAGATCGGTGCGCAGGCTGGGGATCTTGGTCATCACGAAGATCTCCGCGAAGCGCTTGGCGGGGCCGGGCGGGGTACGCAGGATCCGCTGCCAGTCGGCCTTCACCTGCGGCAGCAGCGTAACGAGCATCCGGGCGGTCTCGTTCACCGCCGCATCGCGCCGCAGCAGCACTGCGCGGACATAGTTGGTCAGTGTGAGATCAAGCCGCAGTGCGGTGGGGAGCCTGGCGCTGCGGCCGAGCGCCAACCGCTCAGCCAGCGGCAGCCGGTCGATCGTCATCCGCGCATCGTCGCCAAGGCCGAGCCAGTCCTGCCCGCGCTGCCCCAGCTGCGCCTCGGCGGCGACGGCGGCACAATCGCCTGCGCCGGCTTTGCAATAGGGCTGGCGGAGTGCGTAGCCGGTGAAGTCGGCGAGGCTGGTCGCCAACTGGGCGCGGATCGACAGGAAGATGTTGCGATCCGACGGCGTCAGGTCGCGCCGGGCGAGCAGCGCGTCGACCTCGGGCCGCAGCGTCGCATCGGGCACGCGGCCGATGCGTAGCCGCAGCAGGTGGTAGCGGGCGGTGAGCCAGGCCGGGTCATCCGCCGCAACCCGGTCAGCGGCCCTCAGGAGAGGCAGGGCGCCGGCGTCGTCCGGGCGGGCAAGGCCGAGCGCAGCAACGAGCCAGGCGGTGCGGTGAGTCGCCTGCCAGCGACCGGTGGCGTGGGCGAGCCCTTCCTCACGATTGCGCGCGCCGAGCGTCGCGATCCAGTCGGCCGCCTCCGGTTTGTCGGGCTGATTGGCCGAAAGGCTCCAATAGTCCTTGAACTGGACCGCGATGTCCGGGGTAGGCGTCTTCGCGTTCAGCACGCGATCGAGCCGGTCGCGGAGCGCGGCGGGATGCTCGTGATAGTCGAGCACCTGCTGCATCCGGACGACTTCGCCCCTGCCATAGGTGCCGTCCGGTGCGGCGGCGAGCGTGGCAATCGCGGCATGGGCACGCGCGAAGGCGGCGGATTCGCGGGTAGTGAGCGCGGCGCGCTGAATGGTGCGTGCCTGGAGGTAGAGCGCAAGCTTATGCCACGGCGAGGTGGGGTCGCGACCGATCGCGGCAAAGGCGGCTTCCGCATCGGCGAGCCGGCCGTCATAGAGTGCCAGCGCCGCCTGCTGGTACGCCCGGTCGGCGCGCAGCCAGGCCGGAGCGCCGGGATCGAGTGGCGGCAGGGTAATGCCGTCCTTGCTGCACGCCTCGAACACGCGGTCCTGCGCATCGACCCAGGCGCGCACCCAAAGCGAGGTGGCACCATGCGCGGCGATCCGCGCCTTCAGCGTTGCCGCGGCGGTGGTGAAGGCGTCGCCGAAGCAGGTGGGGATCGAGGTGTAGTCGGGGCCCTGGCGCTCGGTCGACACCCAGTAATAATCGGCCTCAAGGCCGGGGACCTGCCGCCGCGCCTCGAGCCAGACGCCGGTCAGATCCTGCCAGTCACCGCAGCATGGGGTGGTGAGCGCCCGGGCGGCGTCGGTGCCAGTCTCCAGCCCGGTAAGCAGCCGCCAGTCGAGATAGCGCACCGCCGCAGGCGCGCTGGGTTTGACGATGCCGACATTGCCGGCTGCGAAAGCTGCGCGATCGATCGGGTGCAGCGCATGGCTGGTGACATAGTCGAGAATCGGCCCGGGATCTCCCGACCCGGACGCCCGGGTTCCCGCCAGTGCCGCGACACACGCCGCCGCCGCGAACCACCACCCGCGCTTCATCGCCATTGCTCCACCCGTTTCCGCACCGCGTCGAAGGTGGAGGGCGTCCAGCTTTGCGGAGCGAACATATAGATCCTACGTCCCGGCGGCGCGCGGGCAATGGGCGCGTCGGAGGACACGGCGAGCGCTTTGCGGCAGGCGGGTTCGGCAAAGTCGCCGCCGCCCTCGATACGGGCGCGGAGCGCCGCACCCCCGCGCCCCATGCGGAACAACATTGGCACGATCTCGTCGACCGGCAGCGCGCCCAGCCAATCCTCCTGGCACCAGCTGGCAATCGCGGTCATCGACAGCAGGACAGTGCGAGGCAGGCCGGCGCGGACGTCGTGGAGCACATCGATCAGCACCTGGCGCTGCGACTGGCGGACCTCGAAGTCGATCTGGACGCGGGGCGCAGGGACGATGCGGGCAAAGTGGAGCACGGCGGCGGAGACACGGGCGCGGAGCGCGGGCGTCCAGCGCAGCGGCATGCTGTCGTCGATCTGGATGTGGACGACCGCGGTGGTCGGCGGCCGATCGGCGCGCAGCGGAAAGCGCCGGCCGCGTGCGAGGAAGTTGTCGCCGGCGAGGTCGATGAAACCGGTCTGCACGGCGATCTCGGCATCCTTGGGCAGGAAGCGGAGATCCTCGGGCCGCTCCCATGCCCAGACGACCACCTCAGGTGCCGGCGCGGCGGGCTGGCACGCGGCCAGGGCGAGAAGCGGGAGCAGGAGGTGGCAGCGCACGCGCCAGCTTAAGGAGGGAATGCTGTGCGGTTCAAGCGGGCCAGCTGCGCCAAAGCCAGCGATCATTACCGCGGAAGGCGCACAACCGATCACCCGGGGCTAAATGAATACAAGCTGCGCAACGTTCTGCGGGCGCCGTGCCGCCGCGGCGCCAGACCGGAGGTAACGTGCGGGGCGCTGTTTATGGGATGATCGACGCGTCATTGCAGCTCGGCGGCGGCCGTGCGAGAATTCGGGTATGGACGATACGACTGCAGCACAGAACGGTTCGGCGACACATGCGGAAGGCAGCCGTCGCCAATCAATCTGGGACGCGCCACCACTGTCGCCCGAAGAGGAGGCGCGCAGAGAGCGGGACGCGCAACGCTGCAAAGAGGCGTACTCTGCCAATCCCTTCTATGCCGAACGAGCGGCGAAAGACCCAGACTATTGGCGCTCGTTCTTGACGGGCGGCGTCAATGAGTTCTCTCGGCCTGAGTAGGTAAAGTGGTGCGGCGCCCTTCCGCGGACCACGGTTGACCTTCCAGAGCCACAAACCAAATGCTGCCAGCAGGGTGTGAGCATGGCCCGTAGTGGGCCGGGCCGCCTGATTATCACGTCGAGGCGTCCAGCGTTCGTGCCGGTGGTGACCGGCGGCACCTAAACGACTGCGCATACGCGCCTCGACGATTTCGCGTACTGTCATTGCTTGAAGCAGTTCTCCCGATGCCAGGCGAGAAAGGCTGGGTGCGGTCGATCTGATTGGCGCTGCGGCGGTATCAGGAAGCCGGTCCTGTTGATCAGGGAGCGGATGCTTTCGGCGTCATTGGCCTGACGGCTGACAAGGATCTCCAGATTGTCACCCAGGCCAATCAAGCCTCGATCAAACATCCAATGGACAGTCCCCGACAAGGCGAGCCCGTTGGTCACAATATCCGGCCCACCGCTCTCAACGGGGCGGATATGCGCCGCCTCAACCTCTGCGCGGCCCCCGCCGTTGATGAGCCTCAATCCCGTCACCGCGCACCGTGCATCATAAGCTTCAACCACACGGCGGCGGAACAGCCGATCGCGCACCAGCCGCGATCCAAGGTTGGCAACACGGTCCCGCTCAATCTCGAGGGGAATGGGCGGGAGATGCTCTTCGGCCGCCGGGTTGGAGCTGTCGTCGAACCGGGGGAGAAAGCGGGGGTCTTCCGCAAGGCCGCGATCGATGATGCGATTGAAGTCCTCGATCGATAGCGGCCGGACGGCAGATTGAGCTCGACCGGAAATCTTGCCGTGCTCATTGAGAACGCCACGTTCCGGCAGACCATCGGGGCCGTTGAACGGGACCGGGTTGGGGAAATCGAGATAGGTGCCCGGTTCGATCAGGGCCAGGAACATGTCCTTGGCGGTTGGGTCGGGGATGACATTTGCGACCTTGGCGACTGCAAAATAGCCGCGCGTGCCTGGGACCTTGCGAGGCTCGTAGTAGACGATCCAGTCGCCAATGCAGGCACTGACCCGGCTGAGATACTGGCGAGGAAACTGGTACCGCTCGGCAGGGCTATCATCGTAGATCGAGTCCGTCCGGTGAACGAAGACGCCCCTAGCCATTTCGATAACGCTCCACGGTCAGCAATGTCAGCGCCCACGTTCCACCAACGAGCCGATGCGAGCTCGCAGGCGTAGACCCAGAGTTTGCGTTAAGCGATCCTTCAGCGCCAGGGGGCTATGCGGTTGAGGCCGGGTGAAATCCGATGCCTGCCGCGTTAAGTGCTGCGTCGGTGGCAAGGGCCCCTTGGAGCCCCTCCGGGCATCCAAGGGGCCGCGTCGCCACATGCCTGCGGTTGACGAAAACGATGCCGCTCAACACCCGCCGGTTGTTCACCCGAGGCTTGCAATGGCTCTTAGGAAAGAACGGCCGCAGCCGCTCCATCTGCTCGTCCGTCAGCCAGAAAGGGTCGCTCATCCCGGTCTTCTTGCGGAGCCTGAATCAGAGCCCGCGCCCACATCAATGGGTCCCGCGCCTGATTACCTGCTTGCGCGAAGCACTGCGAAAGTTCCGGTCCGAGCGATCATTCTTTCGCCATATGCATCGGCAACCTGCGCCAGCTCACCGCAGACGAATACATAATCGACCGAAGGTGTCTCCATCACTTGTCTGATTTCCGCTGCGACTGCGGCCTTGCTGCGCGATTGCAGCCAATGCGGATTTTGAATTGTAGCTGTAGCTGCCTTGGCAAGGTCTCCCCGGAGAGAGAGAGGCTGTTTGAGAGGGTCGGCGAACAAGGGCGTGTGCACTCCGTGATAAGCGAGCGCGAGAGGGGCGTACATCTGGCAGCGCCTGCCGTCGTCGCCACCTCGGTAGCTGGTCATTGCGTACACCGGTCGCATGATGGCCCCGTTGGGCACTTTCCCGAGCACTTCAGTGGCTGTGACCCAGTCCTGGCGGTAGTCAGACCAACTGACCGCCGTCACGATCGATTTGGCGGTCACCAATGCTGCCAAGGCGGCCACCGCTGGTAACTGGTTGTAAGTCGAAGATGCCGGCTGGAGCGCGGCGCAGCAGATCAACGCCAGCAACAGCGGAACTCGGTCCGCCACAAAGCCAACGCCAAAGAGCGAGGGCGGCGTCACAACACACAACAGCGCCAAAACGACTATGCTCGGCATGGCTGCTCGGGCCAATCTAAGGTGGCCGGAGAGGAGGCCTCCTCCAACCACCGCAGCGAAAGCCGCAATCGCAATGATGTCAAAGGTCTCGCTCGGACTTTCGGCCACCCTGACGATCGTTTTGAGCCTGTAACAGAACTCCAGCCATAGCCTCTCCGGCCATGTGTCCGATTGAAAGTTCGCAGCGATCCGTGCTGCCGTTGAATCGCCGGACTGCGAAGTGCCCGCCAACAGAAACAGTGTCACAGGCACAATGGCCTGGCATGCAATCAGCGAGAGCCCTTGAGCTAGTCGCCCAAGCGCTTCCTTGGCCGCTCGCCAGCGCCCAAACTCAAGAGCGGCGAGCGTCAGCCCATAAAGAAAAAAGGCAAAGCCGTGAGACAAGAAGACCAGTAGACCGAATGTCACGCCACTGAGAACAGCGGCGACCGGCTTTTCGCGTTGGGCAAGCCATGTTGCCATGCCGAACAGCGATATTGACATGGCGAGGATGAAGTTGATGAAACCCCAGTTCAGTACGTAGCTATATGATAGGAATGACGCAGCAGCGAACGGCAATAGAACGCTGCGCGCACCTAGTGATCTCGACAGCGCGGTCACCGACAGAGCCTGGCACAGCACCAGAACGGCAACGATCAACTTCGCGGCAAATAGCGGCTCAAAATATCGGAGTATCACCCAGCCGAGGGCGTCCATGCCCAGATTTGGCGTCAGTCGCCAATGTACTGCATAGCTTTTTGATATGTTTTCAAGATCAGGCCCATTCGCCAGAAGCCAGTACCGAACTATATGGTCGTAGAGGTCGATAAAGGGGATGACCGGCGTGACCGCGAGCGGCAGAATAAGACTGAGAAAGCAGCTTGCCGCGACAATGGGCGCCGGGTTCGCGACCCGAGGCGTTACGTTTGACGTAAGCCATTCAAAGCGATGGATTGCTTCCTGCTTCATCGAACCCCCAGGCATCACGACATCGAAATCCCGGCCATCAGGCACTTTTGAGAAAGACAAAGATGGCAGTCAGCCTCACAGTCACGATCTGTGAAGCCGAAGACAAAGTCCCTGATTTGGGTATCCGGGACCAGCCGACTAGGCTGTGTGACTCACGCACCGTCTGTCGTTGTGTAGTCTAGTGCACCCAAAGAGGGACGCGTATTGATTCGAGTGCAGCGTTTCTCGCCATATCAACATGGCAATGAGTCGCTGAGACAGCGAAGCCGACCAGGCTTTGCAGCTGTATCGCCCCCAAGCCCGTGGCGCGCTCAAACGCTAGCACAACGTCCCCCTTTCTTACGCACACCCGACTGTCGTACTCCCATCCACCTTCAGAGATCTAAGTTGAAAACACTATCACCCATTTGGGTGAGAGCCGACCTTGTCCGAAAAGTGGACGCTCTCGCTATGTTCGCGAGTGTAACAGGTGACAGTCCGGGCTTGCCCATCCGAGCAACATCCATCCTCATTATGTTTTGCCGAGTGCCTTGTGGTCCAATAAGAACTAAAGATGGCCCGGTGGGAAATGAAACTACTTGTATGGATGCGGGGCGGTGAACGAGGCGGTGCAACCATAATGGCACAGACAAGGCGAGTTGTAGTGTCCGGTGCGCTGGCCGCCGCCTTTGGCTTAGCGGCGCGGCGCGGCTCGATTGGTCACCGGGCCGAGGCGAGCGGCTCTGACGATCGCGATGAGAAGGTTTCCACTTCCAGCGCGGGCGGACACAGAGCCGGAGTGCTGTTTTCTATCCCCACCGGTGATTTCAGCCGCTTATCGCCGGCCGCGCGCGCCGAACGAGACTCAATCGTCGCGACGATCAACGCCAATAAGTGGGACCCAGTCATTCCTCGTGAGTTTGGACCTGGTCGAAGTGTCGTAGTCTCTTCAGTGGAAGAGATGACCGCGCGCATTCGCGCCCTGAGTGCCGCCTACCCAAACGAATGGTGCCGCATGCAGCTCGCGTCAGGGACTTACGGCGCATGGCAGCTTGGCTCTGATTACACGCATTCTGGCGGACAATGGGGGCTGGAAGGAGGGTGCGTAATCGAGCCGGCGCCAGGCGCTGTCGTTAAGGTGGCTGCCATCTGGCGAGGGCAGGGGAGCGGGTTGGTCTTCCGGGGCCTCGACTTCGTTGCGACCAATAACGCACCTGACGAGAATGCTACAGCCAACCTGGCGCTTGAGGGCATCTTTAACCAGGGTGCGACGGGTCCGAGCGCAAGCCGAGTGGTTGTGGAACGCTGTCGCTTTGGTCAGACGTATTCAGCCAAGCCGGAAGGCGCAGTGCGCTGGATACGCGCTCTGAACGCAGACTTTTGTGAGAGTCTGATTGTTCGAGATTGTGAGTTTTCGAAAATTCGACGCGTCTGTAATTTCGGGGGACGTGGATATTTCGAGTTCACGGGAAACGATATCGGCGAGAGTGGGGAGTTTGGTTTCCAAGTCAATGTGGGCTGGACCAATCGGTCGTCGCCTCAGCTAGCTAATCCGACTGCCTCGGATCTATTCATCTATATCCACAGAAATCTGCACCGAGGTGGGATCGATGAGGCGCGGGATATTCACTTCGACTTCATTCAATTCATCGGGGGATCCGAGGCGGTCCATGAGGGGTGGGGGAGCCGTACGGTAATTGAGAACAACATATTGATCTGCCGCCAAGCGCGAGTGGGCCAGAATATCTTGGGTCAGGCCGTCTATCCAACAACTATGTTCTTGATCTTTTCGATGGGTCATGACGGCGGTGATGGGAAAAATGCGTCGATGCGTGGAGTCGTCTTCAACAACCTACATGCAGCAAATGGCTTTTTTGCTCAGCTTGGCGGGCCGAACACCACTTACTTCATAGAGTGCAACACCTCGTCGTGTCAGCCGGTCCGGCCGAGGGCCGTAACGAACGGCGACGCGGGATCGAACGCGATCACAATGTTCGGTGCGGGCGAGGCGGTATCAGTTCGCGGTAACATTGCGGGAAGGGTGCTTAGCCAAGGCCGAACGCGCTTGGCTGAGGGGCAGAACCAGCTCATTCGGACCTCTGTTGCTGGTCCGTCTGGAGGATTGCCTCCAGAGGCCCTCTTGCAAGGTCCTTTTCTGCGGGACCCAAGCCAAAGCAGCTGCTGGTCGCTTGGGGAAGCCGTTGACCTGCATGTCATGCCTGCTCAGTCGCTGGTCGACCGGGCCATCCTAGTGAACACCCCAAAATCTGGCACGGCGGGTGCTCGTTTCAGAGGATAGGCAACTCTCTCGATCTGTAGCGTTCCTTTGCAAGCCCGCTCCGATCACATCCAGAGATATAACATACAACCCGTCCCCTCTGCTCTCGACTGGAATGGAATACGGATCAAGGAGCGAAATTCTGTCCTCTGTCTCGATATCACCCGAATAGGTGATGCCCGACTCAGATGCAGCCCATAAGAATGGGCGTCTGCTGAAAAGGACGGGTCAGGTTGGTGAGTCGGAATGATGACGTCGATTATGGATATCTATCAAACGAACGACCAGCAGCCATATCATCTACGGTCACATCTCAACGCGTGGGTTGAGCAATATGCCTCCGACTTTGCGCGGGCTAAGCCGTTCCCATTTGTGGTGATTCCGAACTTTTTTCCGGATGACGTTGCCCGATCCATTGGGGCCTCGTTCCCAGGTATCGACCGCCCGGTCTGGGACCTCAATGGGCCTGGGGATGTCAAGCATAGCGGCGACAAGAACATCGAGAAGGTCAGCTGTTCCTTTGAGGAGTATTTTCCACCGATCATCCGTAGCGCGATCCACGGGCTGAACTCGGGTATCTTCATCCGATTCCTGGAAGAACTGACTGGCTTTAAGAACCTGAATCCCGATCCTTATTTCTTCGGAGGCGGCCTTCATAGCACCGGAAAAGGGGGGCGACTCATGATCCACGCCGACGCATCGCGGCACCCTAATCCGAAGCTCGAGCAGGTCATTAACATGATCTATTATGCGACTCCGGAATGGGATGAGACTTGGGGTGGGCATTTGGAGCTTTGGGATCGGGACTGCAGACAGTGTGTTCAACGCATCGCACCCGCCTTTAACTCGGCAGTGATCTTCTATACCGGCACGAATTGCTACCATGGCCATCCCCAGCCTCTGGCGACGCCGCCGGGCGTGCGACGCAATTCGATCGCCTTATATTATTACACAACCGACCGGGTTCACGACGAGAGCTATGTTGGCTATCGGAACTATGTGGATTGGAAGCACGTCACCGAGCATGACCACAACCGATCCGCAGTTCATTTCGCCAAGGGCCTGATCCGCAAATATGCGCCCGCGGCCGCAACCAATGCGACGGCGAAGATGTATCGCACCATCCGCGACCGCCTCCGCTGATTGTTGACGCCGAGGGCTGGTGTGTTCGGGCGGAGGGTGAGCGTTGCAAAACCTCACCAGTGCGCCCAATCGCTTGTCCTGACTACGCCCAACAAACCTGACGAGTCCGGGGAGCAGAGCTCGAACGCTATCGCGGCGGCGGCATATCGCGCGATTGCTAAGGGGAGGTGTGGCAGTTGACCGAGGCAGGTGGCGCCGTTGTCCTTGAAGCGCTGTACAACCCGCCGGCGCCGAATGAGCGGTTGGTTCGCGCCTTTGCAGACCACACTCGCCGTAGCGGCGGATGATTAGTCGACGCAGAACGAGCTCGCTCGTCTTTGCTCGTTAAGTCGTGAATGGTCCTTGTTGTCGTAGTGATATGTCACTGCGAAGAAAAAGAAATCGAAAGATGCAGATGCGGCGCCTTTACAAGGCGCAAAGCGGCATCTGTGCCGGATGTGGTAAGCGAATTGTGCTCGGGCAGCAGGGAGACCCGCGCAAGGCGGCAAGCTTCGATCATGTCATTCCACGATCTGAAGGCGGCCGCCGGGTAGCGACAAACGGCCTGCTCAAACACGCAGCTTGCAATGAAGCGCGGGGCAATCGCCCGGCAAACGGATGCGACCTCATTTGGCATTTGGTGGTTTCCCTCCGACTGACGCGGAGAGGGCGGCGTTCTGCCAGGAGCGGAGCAAATGGGACCGGAGGCAAAGGTTGCGACCTTTTCCCCTCTGGATCATCAAACCCAAGCCCGCTCGTTCTTTCAGCTCCTGTGGGTATGAAGCAGAATGGACGGAAACCGGTTTGGCCGGCAGGAGGGGATGTTGCTGATCGCCAGGTCAGCGTGTTCGCGGCAAAGTGATGGTCACGCAGGCGCCGCCGAGGTCAACCGATCGCGTGATCTCTAGCGCGCCACCATAAAGCTGTACTAGCTCGGTCGTGATCGCCAGCCCAAAGCCGAAGCCGGGGAGGCTTTCATCAAGGCGAACTCCGGCCTCCACCACCCGCGCGATGTCAGCGTCGGCCATGCCGGGGCCATCGTCTTCCACTGCGATCACGATGCGCGGGCCAGCTTGCTCCACCGCCACTCGCACTTCGCTACGGGCATGGCGCCCTGCATTGTCGATCACGTTGCCCAGCAGTTCCTCGAAATCGCGCTGTTCGACCGCGACAGCGTAGCCCGGCGCGCCCGCCAGTCCGCCGGCACGTTGGAAAGTAATCCCGCTGGCGCGGTGGATTTGCTGAAGCGTCCCCAGCATGTCGTCGATCACCCCGGCAATCTCGGTGCGCGCCCGCCCGCTGGCGGCATGGGCACCGATGCGTGCGCGTTTCAGGTGGTGTGCGATGCGTTGATCAAGCTCCTCGACCAGCTTGAGCGCCTCTGTCGATGCGTTCTCGCGCGCGAGGCGAAGGGAGAGTGTCGCCAGCGGTGTCTTAAGGCCATGCGCCAGATTGGCGACGTGCCGCCGCGCCTGTTCAAGGCTGGTGCGGTTCTGGTCGATTAGGCCGTTGACCTCGTCCACCAGCGGCAGCAGTTCCCGCGGCTGATCGGCGGGCAGTGTGTCGGCCTCGCCCGAACGGATGCGCGCTACCGCGCTGCCCAGACGGCGCAACGGCTGCAGTCCGTAGCGCAATTGTGCAAGTGTGCCGGCCACCAACGCAAGCGCGATTAAGGCGAGCGATACCAGCAGAGTGCCGCGCGCCGCATCGAGCGGCCGATCAATTAGTTCGCGCGGGGCAAAGGCGATGATCGTGACCGGGCCGCCTGCAGTTGCCACCTTCCTTGCGCGGAGGTGCACCGCCCGGCCATCATCGGTTCGCCCCCGTCCACCCGCAATCGCGGTGTCAGAGTGGCGCATCTCGCGACGGGTCCGGAAGGCTTGCAGCCCCGATCCGCTCGACCATTGTCGTCGTTCGCCACGCACCAGCCAGCCCCAGCCGCTACCGCGCTGGTCGAAATTGGATAGGCTGAGGATCCGATCTTGCGCGACAGACCCATCGGGTTCGAGCGCGCGTTCCAGGACGCCGATCTGGGTGTCGAGCGTCTGGTCAACGCCGACCATCACGAACCGTTCGAGCACGCCGCTGATCGCAATCGAGGCGAATATCAGGATCGCGATACCGGTGGCCGCCGCCAGCAGGATCAGCCGCGCATGGAGCGACAGGCGGCGGATCATGCCGGCTCGACGAGGCTGTAGCCGCGCCCGCGCACGGTCTCGATCATCGCAGCGCCGATCTTGCGCCGGACCCGGCCGACGATGACCTCAAGCGAATTAGAATCGCCCCCGGCGTCATATTCATAGACACGTTCGAGCAGATCGCTGCGGTCCACCACCTTGTTCTTGCGTAGGATCAGCGCCGACAGCACACGCCATTCGAACGCCGTCAGCCTGAGCGGCAGGCCATCCAACTCGAAATGGCCGAGCTGGGTGTCGAAGGTCAGCGGCCCGCACGCGATGCGTGGAGCAGCATGGCCCGCTGATCGCCTGACCAGCGCCCGCAGGCGCAGGATCACTTCCTCGGTGCGGAACGGCTTGACCAGAAAATCATCGGCCCCAGCCTTGAACCCGGCGACCTTGTCGGACCAGCCATCGCGCGCGGTCAGGATCAGCACCGGGAGAGCGCGCCCACTTTCGCGCCAGCCGCTCAGCACCGACAGGCCCGGAAGGCCCGGCAGCCCCAGATCGAGCACCGCTGCATCATAGGGCTCGGTATCGCCCAGATGCAGGGCGTCGATCCCGTTGCCCGCAATGTCCACGGCAAAGTTTTCTGCGCGTAAAGCGTGGGCGATTTCGTCGGCCAAGGCCGTATCGTCTTCTACCAGAAGTATCCGCATCGCTCAGCTCCGTATCGCACGCCTAGGGCCGCCACCCAAACCGAAACTGAACGGCGCGGTTCAGTGCCGGTGCGGTCGCGCGTGCCAGAAGGGGCCCTTCAGAAGGAGATGAACCATGGTCAAAATCGATACACCCTTGCGTCAGACGATCGCAGCGATCGGTCTGCTGCTGATCGGTGGCACGGCGGGCGCTGCTGCCACCCACGCGTTGCAACCGGTCGTGGTGATGGCTCCGGCCGCGCCGACCGCCATCTCGGGTCTGTCCGGTATCGAGAACCCCGCCTTCAGCCACGCGATTGTCGCGGTCAAGGGCCGGATCGCGGAGGTTTACGGCGAGAGTTTCATCCTTGAGGATGGGACTGGCCGGGTGCTGATCACCGCACGCCAGGCGGGCGGCTTTGTGCCAGCCGTCGGCCAGACCGTGACCGTCCAGGGTCATATGCACGGCACCAGCCTTCGCCCGATGTTCATCGCCGGTGCCGATGGCCGCGCTTATGCCGTGGGTCGCATGGGCGGCCGCCATGGCGATCACAAGGGTCGCCGTGAACGACCGGGCCGTGCAGGCCCTGATGGCGCAGTCCATATCGAACAGCCGGGCGCGCACGGTCCCGAAGCGCAGCCCGCCGCTTCTGTTTCGCTCGCCAATTGAACTTATGCACTGTGCTGAAATGAAACTTATGAGCCTGAAGCGCATTTACCTGACAGGTCTTGCCGCAGCGCTGATGAGCCCAGCCGCCAGCGTCCTCGCCCAAACAGCCGGTCCCGTCCCGCCAGATGCCACAGCGATTACGCAGGTATCGGGCGACGGACAGCGGCTTACTGCAGTGGTGCTCGCCTATGATGAGCCACTCGCCAATGTTCCGCTGTCCGTCGGTGATTTCGTGGTCAAGGATCGCAGGGTCACGCGTGCCTATGTAAGCGACCATGCCGAACCAGGCGTGGCCGCGGCGGGGCCATTTGTCGTGATCGAGCTGGCTGCCGATGACACGGATGCGACCCTCAAGGTCGAGCCACCTTGGCGCAGCGGACCGCCGCCAGCGGAGGGAGGGGTAGGGGGCGGCCCGCCGCCGGGAATGGCAGCACCGGTATTCCGGCCAGCCGTCGCGACTGTCGAACGTGCCCCCGCGCTGACGGCAGTCGATGGCTCGATCAAGCCGTCCATCCGCGCTCCCCTAGACAGCCGCGTCGTGCGCAATTTGGTGGTCGACAGCTTTACCCAGCACGTCTTCTGCGATCCCGTTACGGGTGATTGCCTCGCATATAATCTGTTCGTGCCGGCCGATTACGACCCGGCCCGGGCCTATCCGCTGGTGCTGTTCATGCACGATGCCGGCAACACCAGCAGCGATCCGCTCACAACGCTCAGGCAAGGCAATGGTGCCACCATATGGGCAGAGCCGCAGAACCAGGCAAAGCATCCGGCGCTCGTCCTGGCGCCGCAATATGCCACACAAACGGTGAATGACGGATCGCAGGCGACCAGCCTGCTCGATACCACCGTGCATCTGGTCGAAGCCCTGACGAGGCAATACAGCATCGATCGCAACCGGCTATACGCCACCGGCCAATCGGGCGGCGCGATGATGACCATTGCGATGGATATCAAATATCCTGATTTGTTCGCGGCCTCCTACATCGTGGCCGGGCAGTGGGATGCAGCTCTCGTCGCGCCCCTCGCCGACGACCGGCTGTGGATCACGGTGGCCGAAGGAGATTTGAAGGCGTTCCCTGGCCAGAACGCGATCACATCCGCGCTTGCAGCCAAGGGAGCGGAAATCGCACGCGCGCAATGGGACGGGCGTGCCAGTACTGCGCAGTTCGATGCGCTCGCTGCCGACCTGATCGCGAAGGGGGCGCCGATCAACTACGTCGTTCTGGCCAAGGGAACGGTCGTTCCCTCCGGTCAGCCTGACAATGGTGGCAGCAATCACACCAACACATGGCGGATTGCCTATTCCATCGATGCCATACGCGACTGGCTGATGCGCCAGCACCGCTGAACCATGGGAAACGGAGTAGACAGCATGATCGATCGCAGAACACTGCTCGGCTACGGCACTGCCGGCCTCGTGACGGGCCTTGCCGGAGGTTGCGCATTTCCTGCTATCCACACCTCGCGGGATAGACTGCGGTTCGATCCTGCCGCGTTCACCGAGAGAAACCGGCAGATTACCACCGGCAGTGGCCAGCATAGCGTGGTCTACCGCTTCTACCGCGCTATCCCCTATGTCGCGAACCCGGTCGACGCGCGTTATCAAAGCCTCAATATCAGCGTACCGATCAGCATTGATGGCCAACCGATCAATGCGGGCGATGCGCCGATCCTGTTAGCGAATGGGGTCGGCGGCTATATGCCCTCTTCGGTCATCGATGCCATGGATGTCGGCGGTCCGGCAGATCCCGGCGGGCCTACCGGGATGGGCGTTCCGCCTCCCAGGGCAGCGCCAATGGGCCACCGCGTCAACAAGCCGGAATATGCCCTCGCAGCAGGCATGGTCGTGGTTGAACCAGGCGTGCGCGGGCGTACGCTGGTCGACGATAAGGGCCGCTATTATGGTACGGCTCCGGCCGCGATCGTCGATCTGAAAGCGGCGGTGCGGTATCTGCGGCACAATGCAGGGATTATCCCCGGCGATGTCGGGCGGATCATCTCCACCGGCACCAGCGCAGGCGGCGCGCTGTCTGCACTGCTGGGGGCATCGGGCGACAGCCACCTCTACGATCCCTATCTCCAGACCATCGGCGCGGCCGACGCCAGCGATGCCATCCATGCCGTGGGCGCATGGTGCCCGATCACCGATCTCGAACACGCCGATATGGCTTATGAATGGAACTGGGGCGAACTTACACCGGCATCGGACAAGGGATTGGATCGCGGTTTATCCGATCAACTCAAGGCAATGTTTGCCGATTATCAGCGCGCGCTGGGGCTCAGCGCGGGCGACGGGATGCCGCTGACCGCTGAAACCTATGATCGCCATCTGATACACGAGTACCTGATCCCGGCGGCGACCCGCTATCTTGCGGCCTTGCCGGAGGACAAGCGCCAAGCCTACCTCGCGCAGCATCCGCTAATCGGCTGGTCCAATGGGACGGCGCGGTTCGAATGGGCCGATTATCTGCGCCATGTCGGGTCGCGAAAGAAGTCCGCGCCCGCCTTCGATGCCTTAGACCTGTCGACAGGTGAAAACAATCTGTTCGGCAACAATACGGTCAAGGCGCAGCATTTCACGCCCTTCGGCGCGGCGGAATCCGGGGCCGGAGCCCTTTCACCAGACATTGCGGAAAAAACGCGTCTGATGAACCCAATGCACTTCCTTGCCAGCGCCAATGCTGGCCGGGCGAGGCGCTGGTGGCTGCGGGTGGGCACCAAGGACACGGATACCGCGCTGACGGTTGTGGGCAACCTTGCGGCCCGGACGCGCCAGCTCGGCGACGCGGTTGATACGGCCATGTACTGGGATGCGGGCCACGGCGCCGATGAAGACCCCGATGCCTTCGTGCGGTGGGCAATCGGATAGGACGTCAAGTCATAATGGGTCGCCCTCGGCGGCGGGACTGAACGGCTGACTTTGGGCATAATGCGGAGCGACCGGTCGCCTCGATAAACCCTGCTGTGGCAATAATCCGGCTGCCGCTGCTCTGAGCCACGATCTTCGTCTACCTAACAGTAGAGCCGACCGCCCGATTGTTGCCCATGCTTGGGCATGATGACAGACAGGTTGGGGGTAACCTCCAACCCAGTTTACCGATGGATTTGGCTGCCATCTCTGCTGAGATCATGTTGCCCAGGCACCCGTCCCGCAGGCGAGGATTGAAGCTCTCGAGGAACCCCGTAGCGCTGCGGCTTGCCCGGTGCGACGCAGTGCCATTCGACCTCGCGCTCCTTGGACAAGCGCAGGATCGCTATGCTGGTCAGTCCTTTACTGTCGTTGCTGACGATCAGCGCTGGTTGGGACCGCTCGGCTGCCAGGCCCCGCCACCGATCCCGGATCGCACCTTCAACGCTTCGCCGGCTGCGATCAAAGGGACGGCATCAGCCCGATGCCGTCCCCTGTTCTCAACATGGGAGTGGGCTCTCACAGCACCTGATCAGCCTCAAGCGGTTGGCTTGGTACGTCCCGGCTTGCTGGCAGCCACCCGCTTGGCAGATCGCGCTGCACGGCCCTTCGAGCCGAGGCCGATTTTGAGGGCGAGGTCGCGACGTTGCTTGGCGTAATTCTCCGCGACCATCGGATAATCGGGCTTCAACTTATAGCGTTCGCGATACTGTTCCGGGGTCAGGCCATGGCCCGACAGATGGCGCTTTAGCGACTTGTAGGGCTTGCCGTCGATCAGCGAGATAATGAAATCTTTCGACGCAAGCGACTTGCGCACCGACACCGCGGGCTCTGCGCCGCCCTCGGACACAGCCTCAGCTGACTGCACTTCGGGCGTCGAGAGTTCCGTCAGCGTGGAGTGCATCTTTTGCAGGAATGCCGGCACATCCTCAGCGCCGGCACGATTGTTGGGGTTGTTCAGCCAGGCGATCGTAAGTTCAGTCGCCAGCTCGATCGTGTTCGACGACAGGTTGGGGTCCGTCATGTTGCCTCCATTCTGGAGGTTTTGTGTCTACCCTTTTGGGGTAGTCAAATCAAAAGCTCGCTGGCTCATGCGACCGGTGGTGCGACACCGGCGGACTAGGCCGTGAGGCAACAAGCAGGAATGCTGGCGTCGCTGTCAGGCGGACCTCAGACCCCTGAACGTGCGTCTGGTACCTTAGCACTGACGCGCACCCCAAAGCCGCGCCACAATCGCACTTAACATAACATGTATTATCGGGGTTCGAGAGTGTCGAGCGGGTGTAAGCGCAACGTACAAATGGCACAGCTCAGCAAATTCGAAATGGCACAACCGTGCCTTCGCTGAGGCGATCGTGTCCATGGGCGCCCTCGACAATGGGGGTGTGCAGCAATGCCGCTGTCTGTCGGCGGCAACGTCCGCTCGCCACCAATCTCGGCCGTCGCCGGGAGGGTTCGAGCTGAAAGAGGACGTTTCCCTAGGGAATGGCGGCTTTTGACACGACCGCTCGCCTGAGCGGCCGAGATTGGTGGTTAGCTGCCGTTCCGCTTTGGAAAGCCTCATCGCGATAGCTGCCGTTTTCTCGCGGTCGACCGGGGTGGCGGCTGACGATCAAATGCGTCGTTCGCCGATCCGGCTTTGAACGACCGCCTCAAGACCGGTCATTGCTGTACGGGCGGATCGCACATCGGTTCTCGCCAGCGGCGGTCATTGGCACCTCCGGTGGCCGATATCGTAAGCTGAATTCTACCGCAGGTCTCTGACAGCAGCGGCGTACTTAGAAAAGATTGAGGACCAGGGATTGCTGACGGCGCTACCCAATAACAAGCACGCGCAAATCGGCCGCATAGCTGCGCCCGATGGGCAGGGTTGTTCCACTGTGGAGTTTGGCCACGCGACCGCCCGGCCCCGGCTGGGTACCGGACAAATGCCGGACATTGATGGCGTAGCTGCGGTGAATCCGGATAAAACCGGCGGGCATAAGCGCCAAGGCGGCTTTGAGCGTCATCGTCACCATGATCTCCCGTCCGTCCGCCAGGTAAAGGGTGCAGTAATCATCCTCCGCCTTCAGGAAGGTAATTTGCGAAGGAAGCATGATGTGGTGGCGCGCGCCATCGCGTAGGGTGATACTTGGCTCCGTGACGGCAACAGGAGCGTCGTTCGTCTTCGCCGGTCGTAGTAACGCTGCCAGACCGAGCGCGATGGCGGCCCCGGCGGCCGTTACGTAATATACGGTATCGAGAAAGTCCGGTCCGGTGCGATAGGCCCAAATGGCAAGCGACACCGCGGCGATGAGGAGGGTCCCGGCCCTGGGATCCCGTCTCATCGTTCCGGGTGCCGCTCCTGCCGCGACGGCAAGTAGCGCGACAACGAACACGGCCACCGCCTGACGGTCGAGACCGGGTGAGAGCAGGCAAGCAACCGCCATCGCCACCGCTGCGCCGCCGCTCACCGCCCAGGTCCATAGCGGCAGGAAGACGCGGCAGGTCAGCACGACGAGAAGCAGGCCCACGACTGCTGTCAGGCCCGTCAGAACCGTAAGGCGCGCAAGATGCTCCGGGTAGGTGTAGGGGACCGCGATCTTGCTGATCTCTATCAGTCCCTGCACGACGATCAGCGCCAGGATCGTCATGACGGGCAGCACCGTCCTGCCGATCTGCCCGAGGAACAGCAACGCCCCCAGCAGAAGGAGCGCGCACGCAGGCACCACCAGCGTCGCCACCGTGGGTAGATAATGGCGAAGCGTGTAAGCCTCGGCATCACGCGGCGGCCCGATCACCAGCCGGTGGATCGGCTGACGGACCGAGAACCAGAGATGGTGCGCCGACAAGATGATCGTCACGTGGTTGTCACCGGGACGGACAAGGCGTGGGGGTATGGGTATGCTTGCGGTGTAAAGGCCAGCTACCTCAGAGGACCGGTCTGCGCCCGGTATGCCGTTGCGGCCGATCAGCGATCCATTCCAGCGCACCTCGGCGCTTGCCATCGCATCGATATCGACCGCCAACGGCGTATCGGCCGCATCCGGCGCGATGGACACGACGGTAGACAGCGTCGTGAACGGCATCTTCAGCTGCAGATGCTCCGGCACGACGGGATGGCATCGCGCAGGCCGGCCGGCATCGCACTGTGCCCATCGCACGTCCGGCATCGCCCAGACCGGCATGGCCACGCACATGGCCATGAACAGACAAAGCATGCGAAGCACCATCATCCCGCCGCGGTACCATGAAAGCGGCGGTCGTCCACCGATCAGGCCCTGCGTTCACCGATCGATGGTTCCGCCGCAGGGGCCGCAGAGGGTAGCGCGAGCCGCTGACTCAGCTTTGCGAGAATCCTTCCCCATGTCCACAATCCACCGTGTCCTCCTGATCCTAGCTGCCGCCGTTTCAGCTCTGGTCGTGCCCGCGGCCGCAGCGACAGCCGAAACCTGGATCTTGCGCACCGACCTTTGGGGCAATCCCGCGTTTTCGACGCTCACCCTCGAACGCGGCAGCAAGGGTGTAACCGGCGACATCGATGGCGACAGGATCGAAGGGCGCATGACCCACGACCGGATGACCATCACCGCAACCGACGGGCAGGGCCGCGTATCCACCTACAGGCTGCGACTGCGGGGGAGCGCACTTACTGGCACGGCCGACATGCCGGACACCAACGATCCCGGCGCCAGGGCATCGCATGGGGTCACCGGATGGCGGGTACCGGATGGCAGCGGCGGACCGCGCACGATCGATTTCCTCCCGACCGACTATTCCAACACGTGGAACGCGGATCGTCGCCCGGTCCTGGTCGTGCGACCGGGCGACACGATTCATACCACCACGATCGACTCCGGCGGCGTGGACGAACATGGCAAGACCCGCGCGCTGTTCGGCAATCCGCAGACCGGACCGTTTTTCGTCGCTGGCGCGCAGCCGGGCGACACGCTGGTCGTGCATATCCGCCGGCTCAAGCTCAACCGCGACTGGGCCGCCAGCCTCGATATGGTGGTGGGGCGCGCATTGGGCACCGCGCTGGTTCCGGAAGCGGGTAAGCTGGGCAGGCCTGTGAAATGGCTGCTCGACCGCACCGCCGGTCGCGCGCGCCCCGAAATCGCCGAAGGCGCACTTTCCAATTACTCGGTGCCGATCAAGCCGATGCTCGGTGGCTTGGCGGTCGCACCCGGGTTCGGAATGCCAGCGATTTCGACCGGCGATACCGGGCGGTTCGGCGGAAACATGGACTTTAACGAGGTCGTGGAGGGCAATATTGTATACCTGCCCGTCCAGCAGCCGGGCGCATTGCTCTATTTCGGCGATGCGCACGCGCTTCAGGGCGATGGCGAGACAACGCAATATGCGCTCGAAACCTCGATGGACGTGACCGTCACGGTGGATGTCATCAAGGGGCGGCAGGTGTCGATGCCCCGCGTCGAATCCCCTACGCAGATCATGGTGCTGGGACAGGCCGGCTCGCTCGACGAGGCACTTAAGGCCGCCAGCACCGGCATGATCCAGTGGCTGCAGGAGGAGTACGGCCTGACGCTGTCGCAGGCGGCGCAAGTGCTTGGCACCGCGATGCACTACAGCGTCGCCAACCTTGCCGGACGCAGCGTGGGCATCGCCGCCCGGATCGACAAGGCGCTGTTGCCGACGAGGCGATAATCGACCGACTCATTCGCGAGAATGTGCCGGCGCCACAACCGAATGGTTCTGACATTCGTCTGTCGGCTGCTTTCGGGTTGATCGCTTCCGGCAGCCCCCGGCAGACGGTTCGCATTGCCGCTTCAGGGTGTTCCGGAGCCGAATGCATCAAAGGCGGCCTCTGCCGGAAGCCGACAGCGACTAGCGCACGCGGAGATGCCGGATACCTCCCAATTTTGGCCTATCAAACGCATGCGGTGAAACGGCAGCTTTCAGGTGCAGGTGAAAGCGGTCTGAACGGCGACAAATGGGGCGCGAGCTGCCGGTCCGCTTTCTGTGCCAAAGCTGCCGTCGACGCCCTACCCGCTAGCACCGGCGGTTTAGGCGGTGTGACCGGGCCCGCTGCGTTCGCAGCGGGTCCGGGGCCAGGAGCCGGGAGTGTGGGGCATCAGCGGGGGCAGCGCTGCGCTATGAGCAGGGCTCCGCGCAGCCCCCGCTGCCAACGGCGTTGTGCCATTTCTATCTGGCTGCGGAATGTGCCTTTTCTAACTGGCGGCAAAAGAGAGTGTCGAGCGGGTGCGCGCGGCGGCCAGAGGCCCTCCTTTCAATAACTTGAGTTGGCGCCGTGTACGGGCCTTCGCCTTTCGAGCAACATGCCCCCGAGCAGCAGCACCGAGATCAAGAAGCGCTACCTGTTCTTCAAGCGGTTAGTCCCACTGCTCCAGTTTGAGCGGGAGCGCGAAAAAGTTGATCTTTCTGCCGTCAAGCTTGCCTACCACATTTTGAAGGATCATAGCGCTTGGCGATCGTCGTCACGCAAGGTGGCCAGATCCTCCCTCCCGAGAACCAGACGCACGCCGAGCGAACCAGTGCCCCCCATCACGGGCGATTTCCTCAGGCAGAGTTCGACCGCTTCGATCACGTCATATGCAGCGCAGGCCTGCGTGATCAGGGTCATCAGGTATTCCTGCGTTTCGAACGACCGGCTGCGGGCAATCTCGGCGATCTTTGCGATCAGCGGATCGTAGTCGAACACCTCGCCCATCTGGTCGGAGGCGATCTGCACAAGTTCGGGCGCAATCGCCAGGGTCAGGTCTAGGACATGGGCATCGGGGATAACATCACCCGGGCCATATGTTCCGATCGACACGGGAAGATGAAGATCACGCAGTTCGATCCGGGCGAGACGAGTCATTATCAGACTTTCGTGAGTGCTGTGCGGCGACCCGGGGTGCTACACTGAGTCAGCCTTGAGCGTAAGCTGGAAGTCCAAATCTGCCTGCCAAGGGTTGGCCAAGGGGTCTCCTGTTTGAACGGCTGAGGCGGCCCCCTAATTGATCTGACAGGGCCTCGCTTTTGGATAAGAGGGAGGCATATGACCGATCATACGACCAGGAGTTACCACGGTGGTGAGGTCCTCTCCGGGGTCCAGCGCCGGAGGAGAAAGTCCGGGTGGTCGAGGAGTCCTACACCCCGGGGATGAGCGTCTCTCTCGTCGCGCGCCGGCACGGCGTCGCCAGCGATCAACTCTTCACCTGGCGCAGGCTGATGGCGCAGGGCGCGCTCGCTGCGGCCGGCGCTGGCGAGGAGGTCGTGCCTGCGTCCGAGTACCGCTCGGTCGAGGCGCAGGAGTGTGAGCTGCGGCGGATGCTCAGCAAGAAGACCATGGAGAACGAGATTCTCTGGGAGGCGATCTCCCGGCCGGCAGGCCCAAAAAAACTCCTCTTGCGCTCGACCTCGTTGCCCAAGGAAGACCGGTGAGCGCTGTCGCCGACGCACTCGGCGTCTCACGGCAGCACCTCTCTGCTGTGCGCAACCGATCCGCTCCGCGGCGACGCGGCAGGCCGCCTCTGCCAGATGGAGAGTTGGTCGCCGAGATCCGCGCGCTGATCGTCGACCTGCCGACCTACGGGTATCGTCGGGTCCATGCTCTGCTGCGGCGGCAGGCGGAGATCCACGGGCGCAAAGCGCCCAACCCAAAGCGCGTCTATCGCGTGATGAAGGCGAACGGCCTGATGCTGCAGCGCCACAGCGGGCGCGGCGAGGAGCGGCGCCACGATGGGAAAATCGCGGTCGACACCCGCAACAAGCGCTGGTGCTCCGACGGCCTCGAGATCGCCTGCGAAAATGGCGAGAAGATCCGCGTCGCCTTTGCGTTCGACTGCTGCGATCGCGAGGCGATGGGCTATGTTGCCACAACCGCCGGCATCACCGCCGAAGATGTTCGAGACCTGATGGTCGCGACCATCGAGCGTCGGTTCGGCCAGGTGAACCGGCTACCTGGCTCAATCGGATGGCTGATGCTATACCGCTCATGAAACGAAGCGCTTTGCGCGCCAGATCGGGCTCATCCCACGCACCACGCCGGTTGAAAGCCCGCAGAGCAACGGCATGGCCGAAGCCTTCGTCCGAACGCAGAAGCGGGACTATGCCCGCGTCAGCCCTTGGCCTGACGCCTAGGCCGTCATCGACCAGCTGCCGAGCTCGTTCGAGCACTACAACTCCGTACATCCGCACAAAGCGCTCGGCTAAAGATCCCCGCGCGAGTTCATCGACCTCAAAACCCGCGAGGCCCTGTCAACCATTTAGGGACCAACAACAGGTCCTGTCCGGTCATTTCGGGGGCCGCTTCAGTTGAAAACGAGCACGACCTTTCCCTACCGGAGGATGACCGGACGGCGCTCGTCGTTATCAGTGTACGGGTCCGTGCTAGGCTCAAGCTGATGTGCAATGTCGGCATTGCTGACCGACCGAGGGTCTGTCCTGCCGGACGGGCCACGGCGCCTCCTTGAGTATTCAACCCCGGCTAGCGCCGAAGCTAGCCTTGGAATGGGCGGCGGACTTGAAGGAGTTCGCGCTACGTGCAAGCTTGCGCTGATGGGCGAGCTTGAAATGAGCGCTTTCAACGGGCGCGTAAGCATTACATTCCTACCCCGAGTAACGAAGTGGACCAAGACCCGTAACATATTACCCGAGAGCGCCTCACAGATCGCCGCACTAATGATGCGGTCTGGTTCCCTACCGAACACAGTGACCGTATTTGGTGAACCCGAAATGGCCTGCCAAGTCGCTGGTGGACCAGAGAGGATTGCTTGGTTCGGGATTCAAGCTTGGGGATACGTCGGTGATCCGGACCTGACTGCATACATCGAGGGTGATGCGGTTCACGAAATAGGTAGATGTTTACATCAGCTCTATCTTCAAGTGAGCCATCCTGAACAGGTTGATGGGGAGTTTCGGATGTTTAGCTGCAAGGTAAGAGGATTTTTTCTGGGCAGCGATCCAGCGGCAGAGGGCGCCGATCTTGACTCCAGAGACCCACAACATCCTTGAGAGCGCTTACTGATATAGCTCGACATGGGTTGGCGGCAGGAGCGTCCGAAGAGGATTCTACTGATCTTCATGCACTGCGCCGGACCAATATTCTTCCCGATCCTGCTGTAGAGGGTAACGTGCGCCGCTGATTGTTACCACTCAGAGGTAGGGTCCGGCTCATTCATGAACTGCTCCCCGTTGTTGGACTACCTGGCCGGCCTTTATCCAGCTCTCACCGGCAGCGGCGGGCCATGTGTCGCTGACCGGTTCAACAGCGATATCGGCGGCTTGTTGTCGATCGCGCTATGTGGCCGTACCTCGTTGTAGGTCGTGAACCCATAAAACGCGGACAAATATGGGCTGTGGCGCGCGGTCATCCGACTGGCTACAATTCGACGATGCCGTTCGCCCGCAAGCTTATTCTGCACCTTCCGATATCGGATGAGACCTTGCTTGATGGCTTCGTCGAACAATGTCTGAAAGACGGTGTTTCGCTCGTGGCTGTGGTCGGACCCGACTGCGCAAGGGTTGAAGACGTCATCGACGAGATTGTTGTTGGCGATGGTAGCGATGAAACACGCTACCTATACACATCGTCCCATCCTGATGAGCCATTAGAGGACGTGTTGAACATCGTGATGACTTGGGAGTACGAGCGAGGCGACCCCATGCAGGAAATCAAGCTGTAGCAGCTCGCTCCCGAGTTTTGTCTTCCATCTCGAGCGCTGCTCTGTCTAGGCTTTCCATGCGCCGATACGACCTAACTGACTTCCAGTGGCGCGTGATCGTGATCTGCTTCCTTCTGAGTGGTCCATCGACTATTGTCTATTGAATCGCGAACTAGCACGTCAACCGACTTGACGGACACTCGAAATCGGCCACATCCCAAAGTTCGAGTGGTGAAGAATGGTTTCGAGGAGTGTTTCATGTCGATGGCTTGGCCGATGTCGGTTATCTTGAGTCTTCTGACTACGAGCCCATCTCAATCACCCGAGGTGGCGCAGCTTGACGTTGAGGCGGTTTCCCAGGCCCGGACTCAGCTCCGTCAGGGATGTTACATGAAAGCTAATGCCATTCTGCATTCTCGTGCTTGGGAGATGGGTACACCAAGGCTCGGCTCGCAAGTGTATCAGATGTGGTCTGACCTTCAACCGGTGCTTGGGGCTGAAGTCCCTGAACCTCTCAGCCGCGAAGCGAGTGGCTCAACGACTATGTCTCCAGCTGCGGACCGGCGAGTCCCCGGTCCAGGACCTTCGATCACCTCGAGAGATGCAGTCAAAACGATCAAGGCGATGGCATCGCGTACTCGTTTAGTGATACTCAATGAAGACCATTCTAATCCACGTCATCGCGCTTTTGCCTTGTCGGTCGCTCGTGCCCTACGGCCCCTAGGATACAATGTTCTCGGGATCGAGACATTAACTGGTTTTGCCGACGATCAGGAGGCTAGAGCCGCAATGCTTCAGCTCACGCTCCAGGGCTATGCAAGTCCGAAATCGGGTACCTATCTCGTCGATCCGGTCTTTGGCGATTTTATTAGACAATCGCTTGCGCTTGGATATCGCCCAGTTGCCTACGAATCAACCACCCAGTTGGTCAACGGGTCGATGGTTGAGAGAGTTGAGAAGCGAGAGCAGGACCAAGCCGAGAATATTCGTAGACGTGCGTTCGACGCCTTTCCTGACGGGAAAGTCTTGATCTATGTCGGATTTAATCATGCCATGGAGAAGCCTGCAGAGATAGGTCCGTTTAAGGGTGTAAGTTGGCTAGCTGAGAGGCTGCATCGAATTACGGGCATTGACCCGTTGACTATTGACCAGACGGCGTTGGAGGCGAACAACGACCCAAACTTCCATTCTGCGTATCACGCTGATCCGAAAGGCAAACCTAGGTCTTTTGTGAATTTTATCGAAGGTAGACCGGTCGTCGCGGGTAGATATGCTGGCTCTGTCGACTTGCAGGTCCATCACCCTGTAGAGGTGCGGCGCGCCGGACGGCCGACGTGGTTGGCAGAGTTAGGGCGGAAGAGGGTTCCTGTCCCTTCGCACCTTCTCAGAACCAACGAGCCGCGTCTCGTTCAGATCTTTATGAACCGGGAGAGGAACGGCATCCCTGTCGATCAAGTTTTGGTCCAGCCAGGCGGCTCAAAGCCTGTGCTCTACGCACCGCGCCAGGCTTTTCGAATCGTGAGCCAATCGCTTCATTCGAAATGTCCCTAGGGTTCAGACTCAATCAGCGGCAGTATCGATGACCGTCAGCGATGTGGACGCATAACGCAGGATATACGGTTTCTCGATTAACTTCCCCACCGACTGCTTGTCGCTGAAGAAGGCGACATAGCAGTGGTGAGCACCGATCCCTTCGTCGCAGCAGTGGACGACGGCCCCATACTCGAGGCCGCTCGGTTTTGTAGTCGTGGACCCAATCTGTTTCGCTCGCGCGAGAGCTGCATGACGGAATACCGTCCCATCCCGGCTGTACCTCTTGGCGGCGGCCAACGTCAGCGATGGGCGCGCAGCGACCGCGCCGCAGCGCCAAAACATGGCTCAGCCTCGGACTGCCATCCTTCCAACTCGGCTGGCGTCCTTAGCTTGTCCTCCACGGGGGGCGTCCCGGTGTGAGCCTATCGAAACATTGCCGTGAGGCTCTAGCGCACAGATGCCGCCCCCACCGAACTGCAGCGGCGAGACGAAGCGATCGTTCAAAGCTGAGGCACTGGACAGGCACACGAAGCCGAGTCACAAGGTCTGGCGATCCTGCAATCAATCGCAGAAATCCGTGGTTGCGGGGCGGAGATATTCTGGTCCAGAATCCTCTGTCCCCGACCAGTTTCGGCATCTCAGCCCGCTAGAGCTACGCAATTCCGCTATTTTCCTTCAGCAGGGGAAATTAGTCGGGTATCATTCTGATCGTGCTCGGACGGTCAATCACGCTCTGGCAATGAGTAACTCGTGCTCCGGCCGCCGGCCGGGTCTTTATTCAGCACACCTCTGGCAACGAGATCGTTCAGGTCACGGGTGGCGGTATCCTGCGAGACCTTCGTGATCTTGGCGTATGTCGACGAGGTAAGTTTGCCCTCAAACCCATCGAGCAGCATATTCACGATCCGACGCTGACGATCATTGAAGACCTGGGCTACATGGGTGTCCCAGAACGCTGCCTTTCGTAGGACTGCTGCAAGTGTGACTTCGGCACCATCAAAGGCGCGGCTCAAGCAGCCGAGAAACCACACAAGCCACGCAGTGATGTCGAGGCTGCCTTTCTGGGTTCGTTCCAGCATTTCGTAGTAGGCTTGGCGTTCAAGGCGGATTTGAGCCGACATCGAGTAGAAGCGCTGCCGTGTTCCTTCCGAGCGCGCCAATGCCATATCGGCGATGGCCCGTGCACATCGACCATTTCCGTCCTCGAAGGGGTGAATGGTAACAAACCAGAGATGCGAAACCGCCGCGGCGAGAACGGGGTCGATGGCCGGTTCATTGTTAAACCACGCGAGAAAGGCATTCGTCGCGTCAGGCACCTGTTTCGCAGCGACCGCTTCGAAGTGAACCCTTTCGCGGCCTATGGGACCTGAGACGACCTGCATCGGGCCCGCGCGGTCATCGCGCCAGTTGCCGACAATGATCTTGCTCATGCCACTATAGCCGGTCGGGAACAGTGCTGCATGCCAACCAAACAGACGGTCAGGCGTAAGCGGCTGATCGTAATTCTGTGTCGCATCGAGCATCATCTCGACGACGCCCTCGACATTCCGGTCAGCGGGGGTCAGAGCGCCAATGTCCAGACCAAGACGACGTGCAATCGACGAGCGCACCTGATCGGCATCGAGAATTTCGCCTTCGATCTCGGAAGACTTGAGAACGTCCTGTGTCAGCGTTCGGAGCACCGCTTCTTCGCGCAGCGGGAAACCGAGAGATTCCATCCGGCCAATCAGCCGCCCCTGGCGCCGGGAGGTATTCGCAAGGAGTTCCGCGACGGCGCTGCTGTCCCAGGTGAAATTCGGCCATTCACTAAGCTGATGGATGTAGGTCGGCATTATCCCCGCACCTTCTGCGGAGATTATGCGCGATATTCTCCGCAGAGGCAACGTCAATCTCTGCAGAATATGCGGAGAATGCTGTTGCTATTCTCCGCAGATCTTCTGCTATTGCCGACGGCCAGACGTGGGCGAGGCGGTCGAGCGCAGCTCCATACATGGTATGCCTTAGGCAGGCTTTGACTGCTTGGATGTTCTTGCCTTTCGCGGCGCGCGCAAGCGGGCGGGAAGCAGCGTGACCGGCAATGGCTCGAGGTGATCGGTGACGTTGGGGATTGCCGTGGCAGGCTTCCGGAGCGAGGCCATATGAGCCTTGGAATAGCGTCCCTCAGTTTCGCTTGAAAGCTTGTGCCCGGCGAAACCCGCCCTGAGTTCAGGTGAGATCTCTACCCCCTTCATCGCGTTGATAACCGTGTGCCGGAACGAATGCGTGAGCTCACCGGACATGACCAAGCCGACCGCCTCAGCGCCCCACTGTTCCGATTTATCTCGGCGCATGAGCAGTTTGACAGGGCGTGGTCGATGCGATGGGCAAGGCGGCTTGAGTTTGACCTGCCCCCCCTGCCCCCGCAGGCTCCCTAGAGATGATGCAGAGCCTGCTTTGAGCGAGCAGATCATCGGCATGAACAAGGAGGAGGAGGAGGAGGAGGAGGAGGCCAGGCTGCCGACTGCCGAGGTTTGCCGTAAGCATGGGTTGAGCCCTGCGACCTTCTAAAAAGCGGAAGGCCAAGTATGGCGGCTTGGAGGTATCGGAGGCCCGGCGTCTGGGGCTACTCGAAGAGGAAAACAGCAAACTCAAGCGGCTACAGGCCGAGAGCGTGCTGGACAATGCGATCCTGAAGGACCTTCTGGGCAAAGTCTGACGATGCCGGGCCAGCGACGGGCCCGCGGGCTGGTTGCCGTCGAGCCCAAAGCCGGGCCAGGCGAGAACATCCACCAGACCATGGCGAGATCCGCGCGGAGATGCGCGAGCTCGCCGCTCAGCGCCGCCGGTTCGACTACCGGCGCGTCAGCGTCATGCTCGAACGCAACCCGGCTGCAGAAAACTCATGTCGCTCGGCGGACGGAAATGCACCCAGCACCGACAGCCGTCCACCCTGATGCCTGAAATGCCAGGTCCGGTGTATGATCGGCACAGCCTCAGCAAAAGCGGCGGGGTCAAACACCACCACATTGCATCGCCCTTCCCCTGCCCGCGCCGACAGGGTGCGGATCAAGGCTGTCTCCACCTTCCGCGCCTCGCTGGCCAAGGCCTGACAAGCGGCATAGTCATCCGCCATCCAATCCTTCTCACACTCCGCAAAAGGCGGCTGTGTCAGGTCCAGAGCCCGCTCCGTCGCCACGCGCACATGGAAGCTTGTGTATTCCACCGTGGTGGTCGGCGGCACAAAGCCCGGCGAGCGGCTGAAGAAGCGCAGCGACCAATAGGCCGTCTCCGCGATGGCAGTGACCTCCGCCTCTGCGGCATAGAAGATACCCGGTCGTTCATCAGCACGGCGGAAACGGCTGGCGTTGCGATGCCCATAGCGAAACGGCGTGGCGAGCAGGAAATGGAGGTGCCGTGCGCCCTCCGGCACCTGCGGCTTCACCTCTTCGGCCAGTTCCTCCAGCAGGGCTTGCGTCGCGCCGTCGCTGGCAAGACGATTGGTCGAGATGCGGTGCTGCCCCTCGACCAGCCTCCAGACCTTGCCGCGATAGGCCCGGTGCTCAGACGCGAGCGCGGTAGAAGTCCACATAATCACAAAGTTCGATCAAGCCGCGCATCGTGTCGAGCTTCTCGATCGGCTTGCCGCCAAGGTCGAGATTGAGTGTCTCCAGCCAGCGTTTGGCGGCGGCATCGTCGCTGCCCAACAAAGCATCAAGGCTGCGGAAGAGGCGCAGCAGGAGCTGCCCCGCCTCGAAGGATTTGGATGCCGGGTCTAGCTCGGTGGCACCGCGCTTCAACCGCGACACCGTCGGCGCCGAAAGCCCAAGGATCACGCCCAGCTTGGCGTTGCTCAGCGCCCAGAACTCGGCGATGCGCACAATGGCAGCGCTCAGCGCGGTGGCGCGATCCGGCTGCGGGTTGGCGAGTGCGGGCATGATACCGTCCTTTCAATTGACACGAATATCACGATTTCGCTCATTTGAATAGATGAGATGGCACCTAGGAGGAATGGGTAGACGCTTTCCCGAGTGGGTGAGCTCGAGGCCAATGCCGTACCAGGACGCAGGAGTCTTGTCGTTGTAAATCATAAACATATACTGGATTCGACCGAGGGCGCACAGTTGCAGCGGGTGATGCACGATGATGCATTGCCGATCTCGATGCTGCCCGGTCATCCGTTGGCACCGGCCACATGCTGAGATCCACAATCTGGACGAGGTTATGGAGCCTCTGATCAAGGGGCGGAGGGCCAGTTCGGCGGCGGCTTCGACGCCCTGTCACACATGCTGTAATCTGGCGGACAGTCACGGCCGTTCGGGGAAGAAGCAGCTATGAACCGCGCAGCGCAAGCAGGTGTCACCTATTTCGCGGGCATGTTCGCAATCGGCTTCGTGCTCGGCACTCTGCGCGTCCTCTTGCTGGTCCCGGCGATCGGAGAGTGGGGAGCTACCCTCACCGAGCTACCCGTGATGCTGGCAGTCTCATGGCTGTATTGCGGTTGGCTTACCCGGTGGCTCGATGTGCCGGAACGGCTTGGGCCGCGGCTTCAAATGGGGGCCGTCGCGCTCACATTGCTCTGGATTGCGGAGATACTGCTTGGCATCTGCCTGTTCGGTAGACATCTGCCGCAGCAGATCCTCGCAATGGCAAGAGGTCCGGGACTCGCCGGCCTTGCCGCGCAAATCATCTTTGCAACCTTCCCGTTCGTGCAGTCGATCATCCGCGCCCGATCGGAAAAGGCGTCGCCACCAAGAGGCTAGGCCCTATCTGAACCGTGCTCCGGCTCGTCCCGTTGGTCGGCTCGATGAAGCCGGATCTTCGATGCTCGCTCCTCACCTTCAGATCGCCAACATTATCGCGTCCGTGAACGGCGGGCCGCGCATGGCCGGCTCGGGCTGACTGCCCGAGGGCCGGTAGCGAACCCCATTCCGACTTCTTGCGTTACCGGATTCACGCAGGCCCTGCCTAATCGGGCGTCGCGTTCCCTGCTGCCGTCCAGCCTGGAGTTCCCGCCGGCTCAACTGGCTCAAACGCAGCCTGACAGCCTGTCGGCTCGCTTTCGGTCAGCCTCCCCATAAAGACCCACTGGTGTATTTGCACAGCTTGCTCGGAACGGAAATCGCAGCCGTGGACCTCGCCGAGCTGCAATCCGATTGCAGCCATAGCGCGCAGGCCTCCTATTCCGCTGGTTCGCCAAGCCCGACGCATCGGGCCTCGATCAGGGCGCTGACCTTGCCCTGTGCGCACCGCGCCGCATGGGATTGACTGGCGAACGCGGGCAAGCGCAACGCTTGGACGCCCTTCGCGAGCCGGTCGACAATTTCACTCATCGCGGTCTCGGCGTCACCGACGGTCAAGCCGATGGTGCGCGCCAACGCCACAAAGTCCTGCCGCGTCAGGCGATCGTCCTTGCCGTTTAGCTTAAGCGCCATCCGGTCGACGCCGAGGCCCGGAAAAACCCGCGTGGTGACAGCATCGTACAGCGGCGCGAAGCGAACGCTCGTGAACGCCTTGGCACCTGCTTTGGCCGTCTTGAGCATGGCCAGGTTTTTGAGGTGCATGTCGCCATCGGCGATCAGCCAGGCAAAAACCGCGCGCCGGAACAGAATATCGAGGTCGGCGGCGGGATCGGTCGACAGCGGACGCAGCCCCCGGGCCATGCGCTCGATTGTGCCGTCGTATTTCGCCGAGGTCGGAAGATCCAGAATGGAGCAGAAGTCCTCGAGCGCCAAGCGGCGTTGATCCTCCGCACCCTGTCGAATGTCGAAGCGCTCGACCAGCAAGGCCGGCGACATGCCGTCGGGCATGTCGATCAAAGCCGCGTCGGGCACCTCGAACCCTGCGGCTCGGCCAAGCTCCAAGCACAGCCATTCCACGATCGGCAGCGTCTCGAACCCTGCCGTTCCGGCGGGCTTCAGGATATGGGTGAATGGGTGGTCGATGGCCGGAACGAGACGGCCCTCGGAGGTCAGGCTCATCGGCGCCTTGATCTGGATGCCGGAGAGACGGGGCGTCTCGGCCCGGGCGAAGATGCGCGCTAGGCTCTGCTCGAACGTTTCCTCGATTTCGCCGCGCGCCGGTCCGGCGTAGACGCCCGTGAAGCGGCCTTCCTCGCAAAAACGCGCCAGCGTCGTTGCGAGAACATCGGCGGGCAAATCCGTCAGCTCTTTACGATTCTCGACAATGGTGACGTTGGACATGTAACGCCGGCCCCGCCGCAGCGCCTCGCGCTCGTCCTGCTCATGCAGGACCTGGGCGAGCCAGCCTTCTGGCAAAAGCGACACGATGAACGCCGGCAGCTTGCCGGGGGTCGTCTCGCGGACGAGCACCGGGCCAGCGCGCCGTTGCGCCTTCCAGCGCCACTCAAACCCGTCATGGGTCAGCCGGCCGAGCGGCTCGCCATGCCAGGCGACCACGAGGTCGAACGCCGCTTTGTTGACCGGCGCCTTGGTCGTGCCCGGCTGCGCCATCAGGAAACGCTCGGCACCCTCGCCTTCGCGGTACCATCCATTTTCTCGCGCCAACGCCCAGACGGCGTCGGCTGCGGCCTGTGGCGTACCATGCTCCTCGACGAGGCGCGCAGCCATCTGGATGCGCATCTCCACGGTGATGGCGCTGGCATGTTCGCTGCGCAGCCGAAAGGCTTCCAGAAAGCGCTGGCGCGGAGAAGACACATCGATGCGAAGCTCGCCAAGATCGTCGCCGATCACCGCCGCCGCAGTCGAGGGTTGGTCTGGAGCTTCGTTCTGGACGATCTCCAGCGTGCGCAGTCGCGTGCGCTTATTGCGCCGGCCACTCAGGAACAGCCGCCCGTCGGGCGTGGGGGCGAGCAAGACCGCACTGGCGGACGACAGATATGCATTCGGGTAGAGATAGTTCGCAATCCGGACGGCGTGCCCTAGGATCGCCGCGTCGACATCGACGTCGCGATCGACATAGATGCCGCGCACCAGCTGGATCAGCTCGCCGGCCTGGGCGCGCTGATGGGCGCGCTTGGCGTCGATCGTTTCTCCGACCAAGTAGATCGTCATGGGATTTTCTCGCGTCTCAGATGCGCGTTAATCCCAATCATCGAGCTAGGATGCAAGGAGTTTCGCGCATCTGAGATGCGCGTAAATCCGAAGGATGGAGTGCGCCGACGGTGCCGGCGCGTGCGCGCTGATGCGCCAGTGCCCGCAGAAGCTAGCGCGGTCGAACACGGATCATCCGATACAAAGTTAGCTCGTTCGAAAACGCCAGGGCGGAAGCGGATGTCGTATGGCGCTTCTGGCCAGAGGCAGCACTCCATGCGCGGCGGTTCGTGTTCACGTGCTCGTCGATGTTTGCCCATTCATCCCTGTTTTCTTGGTTGGTCGTTGCCGCTCGGGCACCTATCCGCTCCGCTGCTGCAACCTGGTTCCGCATCAGCGACAACAGGGGACACCGACAACGTCGACCCCAAGCCCTGCTCGCGCAGCAGCTTGGTCGCAATGAAATAGACAAAGCTCTTACCCCAGCCGACCTTCTGCACGACGAGCGAGCGGCCTTTGCCCTCGACGATGTGGCGGATGGCAGCCTCTTGACCATCACGAAAATGCGCCGCGGGATGCCCGGAACCAAGCCGGGGCAAGTGCAAGCCGCATTCAAGACCATAAGCCATCGCCAACAAGCGTCTCCATTTCGCCGTCGACGCCTCGGCGCATTCATCCCCGTGCCAAACGTCGCTCCTGCCTTTTAAACGGCGGGCAAGCGACGCAAGGGGATATCAGGGGATGGATGGGATCATCCCCTGCTCTGGCCCGTATCTTCACGCCCGGGCACAACATCCTTGTCCAGCATATCCATTTTGGCCAGTCGCACGGGGCGGGCACGTGCCGGCGAGCGGCTGCCCTTTCGTGCCGCGCTGGCATTCTTCAGCTTCTCAAAATCCAGCTCGGAATCGATCAGCAGCATTAACAGTGCGTGCAGCACACTGTTGTGCAAGAGACCGCCCTCTTCATCACCGCCGCGCGGCCGCAAGGGTGACAACTGCATGACCCTTCGATCATCGGGCGCGCAAAACGCTTCCGGCTGGTAGCGTTCCCACTGCCCACCACCGATACGGCTAAACAGCGTTTCTTCGGGAATGCCGAGCGCCAGATAGAATGACGCCCGCTTCTGAAGGGCCTTCTTGGATATCATGCGCGGCGGATCCAACTGCCAGCGGGCTAGCACGCTTTGTATCGACGCCCACCGCCGTGGCTTTTCAAGCTGGGCACGCTTTGCCCAGACTTGGTCGATCAGCTTGGCAGCGGCCCCACGCGGATGGGGAAAGCCCCTGCCCGACAACTGCGGAAACCGGCGATTCTCCAATGCTTGCGGCACCCTGCGACCCTGCTTGCGAACATAACGGTGCTTCGTTATCGCCGCCAACTCGTCAGCACGCTGCGCCCAGCGCAAACAAACTGCCACTGGCATGGCCAGCTGTTCAGCCGCCTCTGCCGGGCCGACATTTCTCGCCCGTAGGCACAGGTAGTTGTGAATAACCAGCCATCCCCATTCGAATGGCTGGTCATGGTGCTGCTTCCTGACCAAAATGGCGGCGTCGCCCGGCGCGCGCTTACCGAAGACGGTTGGCGGCAGTTGCTGATGCAAAAACGCCTTGTACGTCGTCGACAGGCGTCGGTCGTCCGCCTGAACAGTGCCAGGCGGGCGACCGCGCCGTGGTCTTGGCAGCACCGAGGACGCCAAGTGTTGTGAGGCGGCCTTTGCACGCCGGCGGCGCAGTTGACGATCGCTAACCAGCTCGTGCCTCAACGGCACGCCACCGGGCGCCTCAGGCTGCAACAGCCCCAGCAAGCCACCGATTTCTCGCTCCGACAATGGCGGTTGATGGACATCGCGCCACACGTGCAGCGCCAGCAGCCAGTCCACATTGTGGATGTAGGTTTCCAGCGCGCGCTTGTAGGAAGCGTGGCCCATCACGTGGCGCACCGCCTGCATGATCGCGAGGCCATGCTGCTTCGGGCGCAACAAAGCATGGCTCAATCGTCGCTTACGCTCGAGGGAAACCAAGTCCGGCGTGAGCCCTTCGGGCGGCGGCAGGTTGGGCGGCTCGTCCGGAAGGAGAAGGCTGGCAACCAGGTGGTTGGCGAAGCTGTGTCGAAGCGGACTCGCCAACGCGTACCAATAGCCGGGCCGCTTGCGGAGCGCCGCCCCGAGCGAAGAACCTTCGAACAGCAACCTGATAGCCGCATCGATCGGTTCAAGCAGGTATTGATCAACACTGAGCGGCGCCGCGCGTTGCGCGGGAAACAGCCGCGCTCGAGGTACCATACGGAACTCCTCGTTGCACCGCTCGGCATGCCAACGCCGCAGGAGCGCCAGTTCGTCCTTTTCGAGCAGAGCGTGGAGGGGCAACGTGCGCCGCGCAAACTGGTTCTTGTTGGAGCGGGCGGCATTGCCCCGCACCACAAGCTCGGCAAATGGGCCGTCGAAGGCGATGTCGTTCAGGGCCAGGTTGGTAACTTCCCGCCCGCGAAGGCCAGTCCTGAACATGAGGATCGCTGCGAGAATGCACGCTCGCGCCCGCCCCGGCCGGTCTTGTTCACCTTCCCTTTGCGACAAGGCGCCCCAGTCTTCCAACAGACCCAGAAGGCGCATGAAGGCCGGGTGGTCGAGCACGGTCCGGCGAGGGCCCCCTGTTTTCTGGCGGTCCATATCCGTTTTCTCGAAGGTGCGGACCGGGATGTTTGGATTTTGCGCATTCAGGTAAGTCGAGAATGACTTCAACACCGCCCTGGTCACCATCTGGCGCTTGGGCGGCCTTTGCTCGGCCGCCAGTTCCATGGTCGTGAACGCCTGATCCAGCGCCGCTTTGCCATCCTCGTCGGCTATGGAGCGGTGGCGGTTCCCTTGCCAATCATACGATGCAAGTTCCAGAAGATAGCGACGCGCAGTCGACGGCCGGATGTTTCCCGGCTTGGGCGACACAGACGAACTGTTCTTGTCAAGGCGACCTCTCAGCCACAACAGGATATGTCGATGGATGCTATTTTGCGAACCCATTTGGCCGCACACTTTGATTTGCTGATCCAGGCTTTCCAGCATCTGACTGCGCAACTTCCTGGAGCTATCGAATGCTGTGAGATCCGCCGGGAAGAAATCGTCTCTCAGGTGCAGCAAGGCCTGATCGGTGAACCATGGCCGCCAAGGCGAGACGGGCTCCGCTGTGGCCAGGAAATCGTCCAACTGCTCAAGCGGGTTCTCGGCGACCGCGGCGGGCTTTATCCGGGCGTGCGTGCGTGTCTTTCCCGCTGCATGCTCAGCCAGAAGGCCGGGCACACGCAAGTGAAGCCGGACGGCGCAGACCTCGTTCAACCACAACGGCCCTCTTGACGCTGCTACATGAAGTTCTGCTGTGCCCGGCGATTGTGCCGCCAGCGCGTCGAGCGCTGTTTTAAGGCATTCTTCAGCCCGCTCCGATGGCGGGCTGGACGACGGATGACGTTGAAAGCAGGCCCGCAAGGCCTGCACGTAGCACCCGGTTACGGGATCTGGATACCATGTGCGAAACGCATGAGCTCCCGCCGCGCCTTTGAGCCGGAACCAGAAGCTCTGATGCGATCGTACTCTGTGCGTCTTCATCGCGGACGACAGCCATTCTGACCAGCATGCCGGATCATTCAGCCCGCCAAACAGGATGGCCGATAACATCGCCCGGCCAGCCAGATCCCCGAGACCCTGACCTGCCCCAGGTGCCCACGCGAGAAAATGATGTTCGACACACGCGAGCACCTGCAAATCTGCCAGTCTGACCGCGACCAGTGGATTGGCAGCATGGCACGCGCTGGTCACCGAAACCCCGCCAACACTGGCCAATCGCTCTCTGGGAAAATGGCATCAATGGCAGCTCGCGCCTCGTGGGCATAGGCCACCGGGTCAAGGCAAGACCCATTCCACCACGGCTCTGAGCCGGTTTCCCAATGCCCCATATAGGCGTTGATTACCTCGACGCTGGTTCGCCCTACCAAAGCTGAGCGCAGATAGTGCCGCGGAAAATTCCAGGGCAGGTCCCAACTGAGCCCGGGGACCTCTCTGAGGTACGCCAGCACGGCGGCGCGGTCTTTCAGAGACTCTGCATCAAGCTTCCGTTCATCGCGCGCTTTGACATGGACATGGTACGCGCGCAGCTGGGCCATCACCCGCTTGCCGAGCGGCAACCAGCGCCGCCTCGCGCCAGCGGCCGTACCGCCAGCGCCTTTCGCGAAGCCATTAGCCGCGGCAGGCAACCCGATCACATCTTCGCTTTCCAGCTCGGCGAGTAGCTCGAGCCCCGCCTCGCCCCCGCGGTATCGGTCGGCGCTGTGCTCGAATGCACCAGCTTATCCTCCAGAAAGAACGTCCCCGTGGCCCAGTCGAGATGTTCCGGGTCAGGCAACAGCTTGCGCGGCGGGCGCCAGCCAGAGTGCAGGCTGAAGAACAGCCACGCGTAAGCGGTGAAGGCATGGTCTACTTCGGACGCACGCCTCGGCGTCATCGCGCCGCGACTGATGCGGGCTTTGACCAGCAAATGCTCACGCAAGCCCGTCAACGCCCTCTCGGACGGGCAGAAACGACTGCCGATGACCCGGTCTGCCAGCACAGCCGGCAGGTCGGGTTCAGGCGTGACCGAGCTTCCGACGTCCGCGGCGCGGTTGTCCGTCTCAGCAACAGCGGCCGCCTGGTAGCGCTGGGCCGCCCGCAGCGAGATCGACGAATAGTAGGACGTGGTCGCGTTGCGCGTCGGCACCGTCTTGGTGATCAGCCAGGACACAGCCGGGTCACCAGGATGCGACACCGCCAACTGCCGCCGCAGGAACCTGGTGCAGTCCTCAAGCTTGGGCAGATAGTCGCTCTCACCGCTGCCCATGGCCTGCGTGGCCCTGTCCCGGAAGTCCTCAATCGCTTTCTCCAGGTCGGGAAGGGTCTTGGAGAACAAGGGTTGTCCTGCGACCGGCTTTGGCTTGTGGACCGTCAACCGGGGCCGCGAGTGTAGCTGGCGCAGCCAATCCTTGGACAATCGATCAAGGCCCAGCCACACAGCATGCGATGCTGGCCCGACACATTCGGACCCCAGCTCATACGCCGTGACATGGGGAGCAACGCCTGCCTCCAACCACAAGGCTGGCGCATAGCCACGCACCTCCACCAGACGGGGCGCCGGCCAACCGGGGTCGGGCGCGTTGACGAGAGGCAAGATCTGCAGGGCGTGGACTTCCTCCAGCGCACGGCCACTGATCAAAGCGAGCCGAAGCGCAAGTGCGCCTTCGACCCAGGATCGCTCCCCAGACGTAGCTCGCTTCGATTCCTTCAACATGAGCTCAAAGGCCCGATGCAGACGAGCGAGCTTCAACGGGGTTGGCTGGCCGGATTTAAGCGAGAACGCATGGGCATCACGTTCTGCCCTGGCCGCCCGAGCCGTCGGTATTGGTGCGACACTTGCCATCCCCAAATCCTGCGCCATTTACCATTTGAATCAGAAAATCCGGACGCGTCCTGTCTTCCCGAAATCGCGACAGCAAGACGTGTTTAAGTGACTAAATCGATAAATATGCATAGCCACGCTGTCGCCGCCGCATTCCGGCTCTGAACGCGTCTGGACCCTAGGGGTTCTCGCCTGCCAATCGGAAGCAGGTGGCAAAGCGCCCCCGGTCGGCGTCACTCAGGCCAGCTTGCCTGAACTGCTCCTCCCAGCCTCGGGCCACCCGCATGCGCATGTTCTCGACCATTGCTGCGGCCTGGTCGGACGCGAGATCGAAACCGGCAGCGCCAGCGAGAGCATTGGCGACAGTGGCCTCCCTGCCTTGCGGGCCGACACCCAGCACCAGGCGTCGTTCAAGGCCGACTTGTGGTTTGGGCACGACATCGTAGAGCGGTGACAGGCGCCAGCCCTTCCCGTCGAACAGGAAGCCGTGATTGCGCAGGTGGTCGTCGTCGTTGGTAACGAGGATGTTGAACACCATGCGCCGGAACAGTTCGTGGAGGTCGCGACGCACCTCGGTGCCATGCTGGCGAAGCGCAGCTGCGAGGTCCGCATAGCTGTAGCGACTTACCTCGCTTTCGTGCGCCCCGAGCATGGTCAGGCCGGAGGCGAAAGGCCGCCGCTCCAGCCAGTTGCCGTGCGATTCGCGATCGAACCGCTTGATCAGGTAGATGTCGCGCTCCAGCACGCGCCTAAAGTCAAGCGCAGGAACGTCTAGCCCACAGGTTGCGGCAAGGCGCATGGTGGCAAGCTCGACCCGGCATTCTGGGAAGCTGTCGTTGCGTGCCTGGAACTTGGCGATCCATGGCTGGCCGTCGAGTTCGGTCGCCGCCTTCGGACGTGCGCCGCCGAGCGACGAACCGGCTGTCAGCAACCGTCGCAGGTTTTCATCGAGCTGATCGACATGCTGCGCGCGCTCGGCAGCTTCGGCCAGCTCTTCCAGGGTAAAATGCTCACACGGCGCGTCACCATCGCCCCATGGCGTTATGCGCTCCGGACGCTCCGGCGTTGGTCCGAATGCCAGTGCGCCCACCCGGGGGTCGCCCGAGGCAAGGATCAGGTCGATGTCGCTCGGCAGGCGATCCCCCATCGCCTTGTAAATCAAGTACTGGCCCCAGCCATCGGGAGCCGCATCGCGGATCCCCCCGAAGACGGCAAAGCCCTCCTCGGTCCGGAATGTGCGTTCGGTGCCCGGATCGTGAAGTGGCAGCGCCACCGGATCGACGGGAACCCGATCCGGGCGGGCGAGATAACGTCGACCATAGGCGAAAGTCGCGAACTGATTGCGCGGCTCGTCGGTCATCGTGAGCAGCCCCGCCGGGACAGGGCCGCCAGCGAGATGGACGAACACGTAGGTGCGGACCGTTGCCATCGCGGTCAGAAATCCAGCTCGTCGCTGCTGACAGCGTGCGTCCTTTTGGGCAGCCGGGCGAGGTCTTCGCTGATGCCTGCCCGATCGGTATCGGGAGCAACAAGCTCGGCCAGGCGCTGGGTCATGCCAAAGACGTGAAGGGCACTGGCCAGTACGGCCATACCCACGGTCGCATCGCCCGCCTCAAGGCGCTGGAGCGTCTGCACCGATACGAGCATGCGTTCGGCCATCAACCGTTGCGGCAGCTTGCGGCGGCGGCGGGCAATGGAAATGTCCTTGCCCAGCTGCACAATCGCGCGCTGGCTCTGGGGCGGCAGTCCGCTGGCGGCTCTGGAGGCGCGTGACATTAGTGATGCATGCCATATCATCTCCAAAACATCCACTAGGCATGATATGTCATATAGTCTGGCATTACTTCTGTGTTTGCCAAGGTGTGCGTAGCGGTGCCACGCGGTAGCAGATGCCTCAACCGATTGCGCAAGGCCGTGGACGCCGCTGTCACCGACCCGATCAGCGGCAGTCCAATGACATTCCTACCCGCCATCGTCGAAAAACCGTTTCGGGATCGGGCGACAGCAGATGCCGAGGCTGCGCAGATCATTCGTGACTTTCTGGGTTCCACCGGAAAGCCCGAAGTGAACGGCTGACGCCAAGCGGGACTGTCATGCGGACCGTAAGCAAGCGCACAGTGCGCCTCACACCGTCGCAGGCCCGTGCCCTCGCCGCCAGCGCCGGCCGGCGCGACCTCAAGAGATATGCGATGCTCCAGCGGATCATCGAGGCTGGCTTCCTGGCCGTGATGCACGGTACAGACAGGGACGCCGACACCCGCGAAATCGCGACCGGCGGAGGGATCTCGGAGCGCCTGGACGAAGTCGAGCGGGGGCTCGACCGGGCCCTGTTCACCGCCTGTAAGGCCTTTGCCTGCGCCCGCCATTCCGCGCTCGGCACGAAGAAGCCGGTCGAGGTCATTGCCGCCGATGCCAAGGCAGCACCTTGTTTGGTTCGGCTCTTGCTGCCCAGTTCTTCATGACGCCTCGCGGCACGCTGCTGGACGACCTGCCAAAAGCGCAGTGGCGCATGGGCGACCGCGGCTATGACACTGATTGGTTCAGGGACCCCATTCAGGCCAAGGACATCCAGCTCTGCATCACGGATCGCAGGTCGCGCTGCGTGACCTGCAACCGGGGTGGCCCGGCTTTCCGCCTGGCGCTCACGGTCTGCCGCCTGTCGCAGCTCAAGCGACGCCCCAGCGGCGTTGGCTTCGGCCAGCGCAATCGCCACTTCCGCGATAAGGTCGGATCGGGTGCCAGCGGCGATCGGGCGTGCAGGAAGGTCCGCGCTCATGCACACCTCAGGGCAATGGCCAGCCCGATCTCGCAAACAGAAAAGCGGCCGTGCGCAAATATGTGCGCAAAACTGATTGCCACAACGCGCAATCGTGTGTATATATTTGCGCAATAGCCGAGGAGGCTCGGCGATCGGTGATAGCGATGAGACCATCCGGCGCTTGAAGCAGGAAGGCTGGCAGGAAGTTTCCCACCCGGGCCGCCACAAGACCTTCAAGTAGCCCGGAATGGAAAGGCTGGTCACCGTTCCCCATCCACGAAAGGATGTCGGAACAAAGCTAAAATGGGCGATCTGGAGTGCAGCGGGGTGGCTCTAAGATCCGTCCCAATCGCGAGAACACCTCATACAAATTTCGTGGCTTCGTCCTTTTAAACGGCAAAAAGTCATAATGGGAGATCGGCCATGTATTATCTGGCTTTTGTATATGATTATCCGGGCGGTTTTGGGTTCGTCGCGCCGGATGTAGAGGGGTTCACGGCGCATGTTGAGACCGACGACTTCTCCGCTGCCGTGTCCGAAGCCCGCAAGGTGCTCGCCGCTCATTTGACTGCCCTTCTCGATGCTGGTGGCCAGCTGCCGCGCGCCCGCTCGATCAAGGATCTGGTCGCCCAGCCCGATCTTCGTCCCGATTTTGAGGAGGCCATCACGACTGTGATGCTGCCGGCTTTGGTCAGCTCGGGTCGCACCAAGCGGGTCAACATCAGCCTAGACGAGAACACGATCCAGCTGATCGATCAGGCGGCGCGCGAACGCGGCCTGACCCGATCGGCTTACGTTGCCGAGGCAGCGCGCGAATTCGTATAAATCGCGCCGGGGACGCTCATAACAGCCCCTCCCACTCGGCGAGCCTCTGCAGCTCTTCGTCGACGCTGCGAAACCTTGTCGCGATGTACGTTTTGCCTCCGCCTGCGACATGTCTGACTCTCCGTCCAGATTCATGGACTTAAGACAGGACAGTGGCGACGCAAGTAAAGGGTATCAAACGGCGGCATCGTCGGCTCGTAACTGCCCTGACGACGCTCACCCCTGCTCATACCTTGCGCCGTGCTCCTTCGACGCGGCCCTTGACGCCATCGATCCGGGCAACGACCTAGCGTTCGATCCAGCGCGATGCGAAGAGCAATATCTTATCGGGACGGGGAAACCGGCCCTGCTCGATCATGTCGTAGATCATCGACCTGCCGAGGGAAGAGCTCGAGCAGCTTAAGGAAGCGTTCGGGGGGCTCCGGGAAGTCAGCCATGGCCCTCAGCCTTGGTCATACTCTCGCGCGTACTGACAAAGGCGCGGTTCAGCCCGATATTAATCTCGCGGCAAGCTTCCTCTGAACCGTCGCGCTCGCCGCCGCCATCACAACAAATGTCCGCGATGCCCGATGCCGAATCCCCGGGCTGTACGTCCGAAACGGCTCGCGGCTCTGCGTCGAGACATAGATCAAAATGGTGGTCCATCCAACCCGGGACAACCAGAGGCTCCGGGGGCTCATCAGCTTAGTGTATTGCGCCTGCCAATCAGAGCTCAACAGCCGCCGGAGCTCATTCCAAGGGGACCGAACCGAACACGCGGCAATTTAACATCCGTCAGCTATGACAGTCCGGGTAACTCTCTCGCCCAAAGACGTGCAGAAGTCCTCCTGCGCTGTCACTGCATGGCCTCCCATGGGTTGATGACGTTGACGCCAGCCGCCTCAAACGGAGCAACGTTTCGCGTGGCGACGGCGAAGCCGTGAGCGTTTGCTATGGCAGCAACGTGGCCGTCTGGTGTAGGGAAGCCCTTACCGACAGCACGGGCAGCAACAGCCGACGCGGCATATTACCGTGCGGCGTTAGTGTTGAAGTCAAGCACGCGATCCGCGAACAGCTCCAGCAAGCCGCGTAGTGTTTGCGACAGCGCATCCTTGAAGCGGCCGGCCGGCAAGGCACCGATGCCGAGCAGCAGCTCTGCAATTGTAACACTGGACAACTAGAGGGTTTCAGCTGCCCGCTCATCGAGCCATACTCGTACCGGATGGTTCGGTTCCGCTCTCATCGCCTCGGAACCGACATTGGTGTCCAAAACGATCACTCAAATCTCACAGGCTCGGCCGGATTTTTTTACGCGCCGGCTCAGCTCGGCTAAGGCTGTCCCGAGGCGGAGCCGCTCCGGCGGGCGAACCGTCGTTTCCAGAATGGCGCGGATTTCGGACTCAGTGCTGCGACCGTGCGATGCTGCACGTACACGAAGCGCGCGATGCACCTCGTCAGGCAGGTTCCTAACTGTCGCCGTAGCCATATCACTCCCCTGCGCCTGGAGATATCAATGGAAGCTCTTTTGTTCTTGCGCTGTCATTGCGCAACAATCTTAGCGGAAAGCTCGAGCGCAGAGGAATGAGGTCGACGGTTACAGCTACTCCCCCTCCACCAGCCGCGCCCGCCGCGCCACCTCGCGCACAGTTGCGTAGATGTCGTGCATGCGGAAGCGTTCGCCGGTTTTCCGCACCGAGCCCTCGAACTCCGAGCGCGCAACGGCGATGGCACCGCCGTACACTCGCGGAGCTGTCATGGCGCGCGAGATGACGTCGACGGTGCCGGCGCGGTCGTCATTCAGCACGACGGCGTAGCGCTTGCCAGGGGTGATCTCGAACCATTCAATGCCGTCGAGCGAGCGCATTTGCTTGCCCAAAGGCTCCTCGTCCGGCCCGACCTCTGCCTCGGCCGCTTGCGCCCGCGGCTTGAGCTCGCGTGCAGACCCTGCGGCGGCTTGGAGTGGCGTCGGCGCGGGCGTCGGCCCGAGTTCGGCCAGCTCCTCCAAGGGGTCTAGGTCTTCCGGTGACGGCTCGTGGCGCGGCCGCGCGGCATAATGCGCGGCTGCCTTCGCGCGCCAATCCTCGAGCTTTTGGAGTAACTTCGCCAGCTCACGGTCAGGGTTCGCGAACCAGTCTGTCGACCAGATGCGATGGATGCGCCAGCCCATATTCTCGAGCACTTTCTGGCGAATGCGATCCCGATCGCGAACGCTGAAGCCGCTGTGCCAACGCGCGCCGTCACATTCGACGCCGGCGATGAAGCCTAGCGGATAATCGGGATGACGAACGCCGAGATCGATACGGAAGCCCTCGACGCCCACCTGGCTCACAACCTGATAGCCATGCGCCCGGAGCCTCTCGGCGACAAACACTTCAAAATCGCTGTCCGGGATGCCATCGTCATCGCTGTCGACGGTCGCGCCGCCCATCGCATAGGTTAGGTAGGATTTGAGGGCGACCACGCCGCGGCTGGATGTTTCGGTGATCTTGATGTCACCGGGCCGGAGCGAGGTAAAGATGCGCGTGGACAGCTTGGCGCGCGTGACCAGAACGTTCAGCCGCCGCCAGCCCACTTTCTGGTTCATCGGACCAAAGCGCTGCATAACGACGCCATCTTTATTCGGTCCATAAACGGTCGAGATCAGGATAATGTCGCGTTCATCACCCTGCACGTTTTCGAGATTCTTGATAAAGAACTCGTCGATCCCCCGCTGTGATAATCAATGTAATCGCGGACTTCCCGTTGCTCGAGCATCAGCCGATCGAACTCGGCGCGGATGAGATCCGCCTGCTTGATGTTCATCGTTGCAATGCCGAGCGAGCGCTCGGGGTAGGCGCGCATCAGGCGATAGGCCTCCTCGATAACGGCCTGCGCTTCCTGCTGATTGATCGACGCGTCGTATGTGCCCCCGACATAGTGGCATTTGACGCCGAGCAGCTCGTCGTCGGTCCTCGGACTCGGGAAGATGATGAGGTCGCGGTCGTAGAATTCGCGATTCGAGTACTGGATCAGTCGCTCGTGCTGCGAACGGTAATGCCAACGCAACCGCCGCTTACGCCGCAGCCGCTGGTTGGCGAGATCGAGGATGGATTCGGTGTCCTCGGTCGCGGATCCGTCGTCGCCATCGCCTTCGCCATCGCTTAGGCTCGCGGAGAAGAAGTCGCTCGGCGGGAGCTGATTGGCGTCGCCGACAACGACGATCTGGTCGGCGCGCAGAATAGCGCTGACCGCAAACTCGGGCCGCATTTGTGACGCTTCGTCGATCACCAGCAGATCGAAGCGGATGCTATTCGGACGAATATACTGCGCTGCAGACGTAGGCGACATCATCCAGACCGGCTTCAGCGCCTGCAGCGCATTGGCGGCCCGGTAGGTGAGGTCACGGAGCGAAGTGCGTGAGCGCTTGAGCCCCAACTCGCGCTCGATTAGCGCGCCCTCGGTGAAGTCCCCAGCCCGGCCCTTGTCGTTTCCCCACGGTGCCTTATCCTGAAGCCGGGCGGCGACGATCGCCTTCGCCTCGAGCTGCTGCAGCTCCTCATCGATTACGGCAAATGCACTTCGCGCGCTTTCGAGAGAAAGGCCCCGAGGCGCCCCAGTTCTTCACCCGATCCACCGACATAGGCGCGGACAAGCGCCTGCACGACTAGCCACTCGTAAAGGTCGGGCAGCAGCTCAGGTGCGACCTCACCCGCCACTGCGGCCTGGGCAAGCGGGTCGAGCCCCGCCTCGCGCACGCTGGCCCGATATTTGAGGAGATCGGCAACCATACGGACCCCGTCCTGATCCGCCGCAAGCGCAGCGAGCGCATCGGAGAGCGCAGCCCAAGTGGACTCGAACCGAGCGGCGTCGAGGCCTGTTCGCGACCGAAGCGTGGCGCAGGCGTCCGACCATGCCGGCCACGCCGCCGAAACGCGCGGCGACAGCGCGATTAGTTCCCGCAACAGAGTGGCGGGGCTATCGGCAGTGCGCGCCACCGCAGCCATTGGTAGCGGTCCGGCATCGGCCGACAGCTTCGCAACGCAGCCCAGTGCGTCGGTTAGGGGACTCATATCCTGGTCGATGGATCGTACCCATCCGAAGCCGTCACCGTGCGAGATGCCGGCGAAGATTGCTTCCGCGGCGGCGAGATTGCGCAGGCGGGCCGCGAGATCGACCCCGTCCCGGCTGATCATGCCATCTGCCCGGGCACCGATCTCGCTTAGCGTTGCGTCCAGACGCTCCGCCGCGGCCCGCTTCGCAGCTATTGCCCCGGCGAGCATCGGCCAAGGCATGCTGCCCGTACCAAGCGCCTCGGCCTTCTCCAGTGCGTCGGCAGCAGCGCGGGCGAGATCGCCGGCTCGCATGCGGTCAGCCGCGTTAAGCTTCAGCCATGCGTCGAGTACGTTAGCGGCGCGGCATTCGCGCAGACGCGCCTGCGCCTCCTGCAAGGCCGTCGCGACTTCGAGCGCTGCGTCGAATGCGGAGTCGGCACCCGCCCAAAGCAACGCAGGAAAGAGCGACTGGGTCGCGCTCTCCTGGCGAAACGTGACCTCGCGCCGTAAGAGGCGCGAGGCATGGCGCAGCGTCTCGACTGCGGCTGTGCGTTCCTGCCCTCCCCGCACCCAGCGCTTCAGACGGCGATCGGCCGCCTTGAACTCGCCATTGAACAGCCGCGCGAAGAAGCCCGCACGTTCGACAGTGTCAGCGGTCTCTCCGAGTTCGCCAGGATCGCTCTCGAGCGCTTCGGGACTGAGCACTGCCTCAAGCGCTTCGCGCTCGGCGCGGATGCTCTCGGCGGCCGCCGCCTCCCGTTCAAGCGCGGCGCGGGCCATCGGGTCCAGCATCGCAGGTGCGGCCAGCGCGGCCGGGATCGAAGACAGGCGACCGAGCGCATCGATCACCCCAGCCGCAACCCGTGCCCCCGTTGTCGACAGGGTTTCGGGGAGAGAGATGAGCTCCGCCAGCAGCGTTAGATCCTCGCCTATCGTACGCAGCGCGGTTTCCGCCTCGCGCAGCGCCGCGAGCCGCTCCCTGGCCTGCGCGACGGTATCAGGGACTTCGCCCTCCGCGAACGCTTGGGCAAGCGCGTCCACCTGCGCAGCGAGGACCTCGCCTGGCGCAAGCACGTCCTGATCGAGCTGCTGCCGCAGGGTACGCCATCGGTTGGCGGCGTCGAGCAACGCCCGGGCGGCTTCCGGATGGCGCAGCGCGGATCTCAGCACGGCATCGTCGATGGTATCTGGCAGGCCCAGCCCAGCGAGCTGACGCGCAGCCGCAGCCAATTCGCCTCCCGGGGGCGGCAGAAAAAGGCCGAGCTCAGCAAGGCGGCGTTCGATCGCGAGCAGATCGGTTGCGGCGACAGCGGCCGCGCGCGCAGCTGCGAGTTCGCTGCGCTGGTCGAAGGGATCGAGCCGCTCAGCGCCTTCCCAGCGCGTCTCGCCGCCGTCTTTGCGCAGCGCAAGTAGCGCGCGCCCGAAATCGTCGAGCGCGCTGCGCCGCTCCTTTAGCTCTATCGCTTCAAGTTCGGACACCTTGTCTGGTGTCCAGCGATCGGCGATCGCTTCGACGCTCGCGGGCAGCGACTTGCGCAGCCGGATCTCGCGCCAGGCGAGCTGGTAGGCGTTACGTCCTAGCCGACCAAGCGGCTCTGTGATCAGCGCCAGATAGCGCCGGATCAGATCTCGCTTGCGGGCGACCTCGGCGCGCGCTTCTCCGAGGCGCGCCCGGTCGACGGACGGCCTAGCGTCAAAACGCTCGCGTAGTCCCGCGTATACGGTATCGCGCTTGGCTGTGTCGCCATGCAGTTCGAGAAGCAGCGGACCAAAGCCCGCTTTGCGCAGGCGGCTGGCGACAACGGAAAGCGCGGCCTGCTTCTCGGCAACGAAGAGCACTCGCTTCCCGTCCCGCAGCGCCGTCGCGATCATGTTGGTGATCGTCTGCGACTTACCAGTGCCCGGCGGCCCTTCGATGGCTAGCGATTTGCCCGCTGCGACGTCGATGAGCGCGGCATGTTGTGAAGCGTCGGCCGGCTGGATGAGCGGCGGCGCCGTGCTGGCGAGCGGCTCGGCATCGATGTCTGGCACTTCGAGAGGGGTTGGATCCTCGGCAAGGGAACGCGCGCTCAGTAGTCCGGGCAGCAGCGGATGGTTGGCGAAGGCGCCATCGCTCCAGATGGCCGGGTCAAGATCCTTCCAGAGCACCATACGAGGAAAAGGCAGGACGGCAATCGTCGCGAACCGCCGGAGGGTCAGCCGCCGCCCCCGATCGAGCACTGCCTTCAGCCGGATGAAGTAGGATTCGGGCGCTTCGTTCTCGCGAAGCGCCGGCGTCTCCAACCCCCAATGCTGCCGCATCTTCTCCTGAAGCGCGACATTCACCTCCAGACCTTCGTTGCTCGCGACCAGCGTATACTCGTAGCGGCCGTGCACCACCTTTTGTTCGAGCCGGACCGGCAGGATCAGGACAGGCGCGTGGTGCTGTATGTCAGACTCGTCGTCCTCATACCATTGCACAAAGCCCAGGCAGAGAAAGAGTGTGTGGAGGCCGGTCTCCCGCTCGTGCGTCCGATACTTCTCGTAAATCCCTTTCAGCCGCTTTTCGAGCTCCTTGGCGGTCAGGAGGACGCGGATCCGATCGTCTTCGTGGTGATCTTCGACATCGTCGTGGTCCGAGCCGCGCAAGTCGAAGGAGGGATCAAAGCCATGCGCGGCGGCAAGCGCCTTCACATCGATCGACTTGCCATAATCCAGCTTGGGCAGACCCAGCTGCTGCCGGACCGTGTGGCGCAACGCGCGTTCGGCTGTCTGCCAGGCGCACATATCGGCTTCGTCCTCGCCCAGCCTTTCGGTAGCCTCGAGAAAGGCGGGATCGGTAAGCCGCGCGCGCTCATAGGCGATGCGGAACTCAGGCGTGACCTCGTCCTTCGGCGTTACTTCCTCGTCGGGCAGCGGCTCGAAGCCGAGCGGCCCCTCCTCCAGCGCTTCAAGCAGCAGGTCGGGCCGCTCGTCGACTATGCGGATATGGCTGGTGGAGCGGCTTCCATGCTTGAAAGCGATCAGAGGGTTGCGCTTTCCGAGATCGATGAGCCGGGTGCGCAGCGCGGTAACTTCCGCTTCGGTACGGCGCTGCTCTTCGGTCATGGGCTTCGGCTCCATGGAGGTTGACCGCAGCTCGGAGATCGCGGCGGACATCTGTGGGGCGGGCGTGAGCCCTGATTCGTCGGGCAGATAAATGACGCTCCGCGCACGCGACGCCTTGGTACGCGGGTGCTTGGACTTGGGATTGGTCTTAACCCGAGCCGGTTTGACCATTCCCGCTTGCAGCAGCTCTTCGACCCTCTTCGCGAGTGCTTTCGCGGATGGTGTGTTGCGGTGACGCAATTCCGACATGACCAGTTTCAGCTCGGCAGCATTTGCCGAGTTTCGGTCGACCATGGCTTTCAAGTCATCGGTCGTCTTGTAAAAGAGCGGCCGAGCCATTCACTCCCCCAAAAGGATTAATAACAACATAATTTGGAAATGAGCAGCGCAGGAGTATTTTACTTATTCGGCTCCGACTATAACTTCGCTAACGTTGTTTATGTTAATTTCCCAAACCGCGAGCGATAATAATTACTACGGTCTCGATGATGGCATGCCTGTCCATCCAAATGACAACCCACTATTCGGCAGTCTCCGACGAAACGTCGTCATCGTCTGGCGTGACTATCTGCAAGACTCCCGCTGACTCTGGTGTGTCAAGCGTCTCCACCTCTCGAAGCCGCCGCTCAACCGCCCGTGTTCTCTTGCCCGCCTCATCTACGGTGCGCTTTGCAGTATCAAGCTGCTTCCCCAGCTTCTCCCAAACCTGGCCATACTTCATGAACTCGGCCTTGGCCGCTCCCAGCACCTGCCACACCTCGCTGGAGCGCTTTTCGATAGCCAGAGTGCGAAAGCCCATCTGCAAGCTCGTAAGGAGCGCCGCGAGAGTGGTCGGACCTTGTACCATAACGCGATGTTTCGATTGAAGATCGCTGGCAAGACCGGGACGCCGGATCACCTCGGCAAAGAGACCTTCGGTAGGGAGGTACATGATGGCGAAGTCCGTCGAATAGGGCGGGTGGACGTACTTCTCGCAGATCGTTTTCGCCTGCAGGCGAATAGCCCTCTCGAGCGCCAAACCAGCCTTCTCGACATCCTCAGCATTGCCTCCGTCCTGCGCGACGAGAAGCCGATCATAATCCTCATGTGGAAATTTCGCGTCGATCGGAAGCCAAAGCGGATCGCCTCCACCCGCGCGTCCTGGGAGCTTAACAGCGAACTCCACCATCTCGGCTGACTCCGGCCGGATACGGACGTTAGCAGCGAACTGGTCCCGCGTGAGCATATCCTCAAGGAGCATCCCCAGCTGTACCTCACCCCAACCACCGCGCGATTTGACGTTGCTAAGGACGCGCTTCAGGTCACCGACGCCGGTCGCGAGGTTCTGCATCTCGCCTAAGCCCTTGTGGACCTGCTCTAGGCGGTCACTGACGAGCTGGAAAGACTCGCCCAGCCGCTTTTCGAGTGTACCCTGAAGCTTCTCGTCCACAGTTGCCCGCATTTTCTCGAGCTTGTCGGCATTGTCGGCACGTAGCGTCTCTAGCCCCTTCGACACTGTCTCGCGGAGCGCCTCCTGACGCTTGTCGTTGGCCTCGATGAGCTGCGCAACCTTACCTGTCACGCCTTCAAGTGCGAGGCGCTGCTCTTCTCGGCTGTCGCGCTGCGCAATAATCAAGCGATCGGACAGAGCGGTAACCGCTTCGTTGGTTTCGCGCAGACGGTCTGTTTGCGCGGCGGACATAACCTGAAGCGCAGTCCGCTGTTCCTCTCGAGCCGCTTTCTGAGCTTCAAGCAGCTGGTCGGAAAGGTTGCGAACCGCATCATTGGTATCCCTGAGCCGTTCGGCTTGGGCTGTTGAGAAGCTCTCAGCGTTCGCTCGGATAGCCTCTTCAAGCTTGGCCCGACTGTCCGCAGCCTCAGTCCGCATGAGGCTCAGCTGCTCTGTCTGCGACTTGCCGAACTCGCTTAGCCGGTTCTCCACAGCGGCGAAACGCCCTTCGAGCGACTCCGTCTGCGAGCTGAACATTTTCCGGAGTTCGTCACGGCCTGTGCGTGCTTCTTCGCGGAAGGCGACGGGCAGTTCCTTGGCGACCTGCTCAATCACTGCCAAGCGCGAGATCAGCTCGTCGGGCAGAGCAGCCGGCTTCCTGGCGCTCTGCAGAACCAGCAGCATGAGAGCGAAGACTGCGACCGCGAGCGCCATTGCGATGTACAATAAGCTTTCCACCCGGAACCCCCATTTACGTCAGTCGTCCAGCTCGCGCACAGATGCCTGCCGAACAACGTTATCGGCCGCCTTGGTTCTCGTCGCATGGCGAAAGGCCGCCAAGTGATGAACCGCGGTCATCTCAGCTGCGTCAAGCCGACATATCCCCCATTTGCATCATGCTACGACAAAATTGGTCGGAGTTGCTGTAGTTAGATAAGCAGACCCAAACCCTTGATTGCAAGGCGAAAAGGCCGCCCAAGTGCAGCAATCAGGCACTCGGTCTGGACGCGCCCCAGTCACTGCGAACCCCGTTCACCAGCTCGCGTTTGCGAGCTGGTCTCACAGTTTTCGGCGGATGGCGTCCTGCAGCAGCTCCTTGTCGAGCGACGGGTCGGCCACGAGCTTGCGCAGCTTCGAATTCTCGTCCTCGAGCTGCTTTAGGCGGTGCGTGTCAGGCGGCAGCATGCCGTCTTATTCCTTCTTCCAGTTGAAGTAGGTCGCCTGGCTGATCCAGGCCTCCCGGCCAATATCCGCTACGGGAACGCCGTCCGCTCCCTGCTTCAGAAAGAACGCCTTCTGGGCGTCAGAAAACCTCCATGCCCTCAGCGTACTTCGCTCTTCCCAGCCAGGGAGATTACGTAACTCAAAGCGATCCAGTTTTCCGAGATCAGATCACTCGGCGATGCCCCCTGGAAGGACCCGTGACAGCCATTCGGCGGGGCCCCTCTAGGAGCGGGTCAGCGGTAAGGCCAAGGCGGAAGCCGCAGGGCCGTCCTCAATCGCAGGGCCACTCGCACCTACCTGACGCAGCGGTGCCTGGCCCATCATCCTGTTAACGATTCCCGCCATAGACTCGGCGGTCGTCCGATCACCCGCTGAGATGACGGCGCAGTGCGGGTGCGAGTTGCGGCCCGTCTGCCACATGATCTCCACGATATAGTCGTGCCGGTGATGGTACGTCGTGGTGGAACGGCGCCCGAAGGACCAGCCGCCCCCGATTCCGCTCGATCCCATGAAGCCGATCATGGGCGAGCCGCTCGTCTTCGTCTTGGCGGTGGTGGTCGTCTCCACCTCGACGCTCGCCTTTAGGATCTGGTCGGGCGTGATCTCAATCTGCTGATAGTCGGTGCAGGTGTGGACGAGGCCGATGCGATCGTCCCCGGTGATGATCATCGCGCCTGGTCGAGGGTTCCACCAGCTATAGCGGCTGGCGACCGGCTGTCCTCGGGACAGGTCGTCCAGCATGCGCTTGGTCAGCCGCTTGAACATGGCGTTGGCCACCGGCTGCGCCAGAAGCCTGTTGGAAATACCGCACAGGAAGAAGGCGAAGATCGCCATGACGATGTCGCCGCCATGGACGCCGTTGAGCAGCCGGGGTCCGACCAACACGATCATCGGACTCCACTTTAGCGCCTGATAGATCAAGTCGATCTTCTTCGTCTCGGCTTTGATCTCCTCGTTCGTCATGTCTTCGATTCTCCCGTTTCAACGTCAGACAGCATCCCCTAACACTCAGGCGCAACTGGCTTAAATTGCGTGAAGAAGGCAAGGCTTGTGCGTACGTGGAGGAGAATGCGACGGGCCGGCGTAGCGCGACACGCCCGCACAGTCGTCCCACGGCCGATCCCCGCCCGTGCAGGGGAACCCCGTGCCAGCAGTCGACTGCGGCCGTTCTTCCCGAATAGCCATGGCAAGCCTCGGGTGGATGATCGGCGGATGTTAATCGGACGCACGAAAGGCGGCTTGAGCACGAAGCTCCACGCCGTCGCCCTCGCGAACGGCCGGCCCTTGAGCTTCTTCATGACTGCCGGGCAGTTCGGCGACTACACCGGCGCAGCGGCGCAGCCGGCTCGGAGGTTCGCTTGCCATTGTGTACTGGCAAAGGTGTTCCGGCAACGTCCCTACTGTAGACGGGATGACCCGCGCGAACCCGTCTTCACAAGATGCACCTGCGTTGTCACGACGCTTAGGGATTCACTATCCAAACCGCTCATACGCCTGCACCCTGCCAAGAGAGCCGGTTCTTTTGCAGGCGGCCGGCCGGATCATAGTCGATAACCCGGTACGGCAGGTCGGGACTCCAGTCCCATAGCACCAAGTTTCGGTTGGCCATGGTCGCCCCAGGGACGAAGCTCGGCACGATGATCCCGCTATAGCCGTCCAGACGAAGGCGGTCGGCGACCAGCCAGGACCGGGCGTCGCGGTTCGCTCGCTGGCACGCCAGCCATCCGCATGCGAGGTCGTCCATTTGGACGTTGTGCTTCTGCCGACCTGCCTCGTCACTTAGGTCAGCAATGTCCTCGCAATCGACTTCAAATTCGCACATCTTCAGCGGCTGAAGGCGATGGCTGAAGCCTTGGGTGCATTCGCCGACGACCCTCATGATATCGATCGCAAGATAAAGTGTTGGCTAGCCCTTGCGGTTGAACCGCCCCCCGGTGTTTGCCGCACCCCCGCCGGAGAGGGGAGTGAACGACCAGACGGGGTCATGGCCACGATAGCAGCGCCCCGAGAACCTCAAGCAAATCCGCCGAGCGCGAGATGATCGAGATAGTCGCGGACCGCGCCCGCCTTGCCGGACTTGACCAGCGCCTCCGGCGTGTGTCCGTCGAGGCCGGGGATCGGCTGGGAGCGATACCAGGCCATCTCCTGCGCCTAGCTGATCCCGGCCTTCCGACAGCTGTCCGCTACGGGATCGCCGTCCGCTCTCTGCTTCAGAATGAACGCCTTCTGGGCTTCCGAAAACCTCGATACCTTCATCGTCCTGCGCTCTTCCCAGCCAGGGAGATTACGGCGAAAAACTCTAACTCAAAGCGATCCAGTTTTCCGGGCTCAAATCACCGCCGAAATCGCCGGCCAACGTGTCTGGGGGCATGCCCCCAGACACGTTGCCATCCCATCAAACAACCATTGACTGGTAACAATCAGGGGAGCACGTCAACGAAGCCTAGCTCGTAGTCACTGCCAATAGACAGGTTCAGCTGGCAAGATAACCGGCTCGCTGCAATGCCGTCTGCAACTGCTCGCAAAGTCGGTCCAGCAAGTTGCGGGCGTCAGGGCCTGGTTCCATCGGCGCGCTCATGCGCCACCGACGATGCTCAAGAAAGAGCGTAGCCCAGAGTTCCGGTAGGTCGCCCGACCAGAAGCCAGTTTCGCGTGCCCGGGAAAGTTGCTGGTCAGCGAATACCGATGGTGTACCTAGACCGGCGCGTTGGATGAGTTCATAGCCATCGATTAGGTGCGCGATCCCGACTGAGTTGCTCCAATCGAGCTGCTCTGGACACAGGCTGCGTAGCACGACTTCAATATGCGCCCCGGCGCTTGCGCGCAACTGCAGGTTGAGGATGGCACTGATATCCACTTTGCCAGTCCCAAACAACAAATGCGCTAAGCCGCTGATGTCCGGAACCATCGTGAAGCGGCTTCTCCCAACGATCCGGTGGCCCGCACGCTCGGCTTTAAAGCCTTGAGCGTTGCCCTTGCTGTGGCGAACTAGTTTCGTGCCCAGATCGGGCAGTGGCTCGCCGGGCAGGCCGCCAAGCCATCCAAATGGGCCGATTTCAAGCGTCTCTGGATGGTAGCGCATCCAGACTACACAGCCCGAGGGTTTCGACGAAAGCTTGGTGTTTACGTTGACTTTGGAGCGTTTCCCACCGGCAACCGTTGCTTTGAGCTGGATATGGCGGACAATGCCGTTGGCTTCGATGACAAGGTCGTGGCCCTGAAGATCGACGTCGCCGCGCAGCACGTCAAAGTCGATGCTCCGCGTAAGTAGGTGTGCCAAAAGGTCAGCAAGGAAGCGGTACTCAAGAACCTTTTCAAGTACCGAGGACCTATAGGCAGGATCGGCGCTTATGACACCATCACTTGTGTAATCCGCTGCAGCCAAATCCGCCGCTCCTTCAAGTAAAGCCGGTTACGGCCCTATGGTCGTTAGTGCGGCACATTCCAAGTCTCTCCGTCCGCTAGCCGACAGACTGGAGGAAGCGTGATCTCGGGCGTCGCCCATGCGATGCCATGGACTGGCACTAGCCAGCGCGGATTTAGCTGTGCGGCAAAGCGCTCCAACTCTCGGGCGCTAGCGTGCCCGCTTGTGTGGAGATGCAAAGTCCTTGCACCATTCGCGGTTGCTCGGTTCCAACCGCTTTGGGGCGCATTCGGGTCGAGATAGCCTTTCCAGTTCGAGAACACATAGGTGTCATCCGGTTCAAACGTGATCCCAGCGCGCTCGAAGTCCGGGAACATCGAATCTCGCAGCATGATAATGGATGGTCGGCCAACCAGCCGCCGGCGAGAGATTGCATAGGGCTGCCTGGCCATCCTGTCGGCCTCAGCTGACCGGCCGGCACGATGGAAAAGGCGCTGTCCGCTCGGGAGAATAAGGACTCGCAGCTTGTCGAAATCGCGGCCTGGCCGAGGGATGTTCGTGTCCTGCGCCACACGGTTTAGGACATCAGCGGCATACAGGTCGATCACCAGTTCGCGGCCACTTCGGAGCGCTGCCCGATACAACGTGACAGTGCGGTCAATGTTCTGCGCCGACCACTGAACAAACACCTGCCCTCTGGTCCTGCCGGCAACATCTGCGAAGCGATGTTCAAGCTCGCGCTCGGTGATCACCGGCTTGGCCGTGCCGAGATTGGTTCCTTCCATCAGCAGCACGTCGACGGTACCCGCTAGCTTCTTTAAGGTCACCTCCACAAGCTTGGCCTTTCGCCCGTGCGTCCGAAAATCGCCCGTGTAGAGTAGTCGTGTGCCGGAACATTCGATCAGAAGCATGTAGGCGTCAAAGGCGCTGTGGTCGGTCAAGAACGGTGTGACCGTGAAAGGGCCGACCCTGAATGAACCTCCGCGACTGTTCCAACAGGTAATCGAACGATCAAGCACCCCGCCGAACAGCTCCTCCGTCAGTCGCATGAGCTCCGCCGATTTGTGCCCCGTCATTAGGGACCAATGATCGGGCAACTCACCCACCAACCCCCAGTGGTCCATGTGGGGGTGGCTGAAGAGAACGGTTGCTGGCCGTACTCGGTCCAACGTCAGCGGTAGCAAATCTCGAGCTTCACGAGGCGCATCCAAAGGACGACCCGCATCAAGAATGAGGCGCTCACCCTCGGCCTCAAGCTCGATGCAGCTACCGCCGATTTGCTCCGTCCCCCGATGGACAGTCAGCGATAGGGTCAAAGGCACTCCCCGGGCAGCGGGGTTTTGAGCAGTCGATTGGCACAGGCGCGACTGCATATCTGTCGTACGACGAAGCGTCGCTGATCGTCGCTGCCACCTGTCAAACGGTTCAGATGCGGTTCGAGGGTTTTGGCGGCAGGCAGACGGGTGTCCTTTGGGCAGAGGGGATCATAGTTGCCTACCACGATGCCCGGTTGCGGGTTGATCTGTGGCTTCATCCTTCCAAGCGCGCGCCACAGATCCCTTGCAGCGCCATGCTTGCCCGCCCTCTCGGCCAGCAGATCAAGACTTTGGCCGGCCTCCTGAAACGCGCTCTGAACCTGGAGTGTCCGGTGTGGCAACCGTACCCACGCTGTATAATCGGTCAGTTGCTGGCAAACGTGGGGTTCCGTGATGCCGCCATTTTCGGGAAGGGTGGCGCGGAGTTCGGCATTGTTAGCCAATTTGGCCTCCCAAAAGTCGATCTGTGTCTCGCCGTCATCCTTCGCATGCGCGACCACAATGTCCATGCGCGGGGCAACGAGCTTACCCCGCCGCTTCTCCATGCAGGACACCAGCTGATTGTCGCCGGGTAGCGCCATCTCGAGGTCGATCACATTGTGGTTGTTCGCCACGAGGTGTTCGACGAAGCGCTTCTCAGGCATTGCATATGTGGCAGCGGTCATAATCCATCCGGCCACAATGTTCCGCGCATCGCCCATCAGGTCGTCGCCTTGGTAGGTCCGGTAGGCGTCGGCTGGCGGCGGAGTAGCTGCCTTCGTCCCCTTAACGACGCCCGCCGCATACTTCCAGTGCACCTTGAGACGAGGTTGACGCCGGGGCGTGGATAGCTCGGCAACGGATTGGCCGTGTACGTAGAAGTTCAGGTATCCGTTTCGGATAGCAAGCCGCAGCGGGAACTCGTCGTTTGCCTTGCCGCCTGGGAGAACCCATCGATCGAACAGAGCGCCAATCAGTGAGTTTTGTTCGCCAACATGCTTCCCCAATGCGTCAGCGTCGAATCGTCTTTTGAAGTCAGTCATGTTGCTAATTTACCCCCCGCCTACGACATATCCGGTCGCATCCAATTTGGACTATGACATTGTATTGTACCATTTGCTAGTGGAGGCCGATGCAAGCATTCGCATGGAGTCATGTCGGACTGATCCGTTCAATCAACGAAGACATTATCGCGCTCGAAGGCTGGAACTCGCGCGATAGTCCCGAGGGCAGGTTGGCCCACCCTCGCACGTCCAGCTGGGCGTTGATCGCCGACGGAATGGGCGGTCATGCGGCTGGGGAAACCGCGAGTGAACTCGCCACGATGTATCTCTCCGAACTGCTGCCGGTCGCCACCAACAGGGCACAAATCGAGAAGGCGCTGGCTGCGATCCATCTGCGTCTGCACGAGATCGCTGCAGCTCACGCTCAACTTGCCGGAATGGGAACCACTATCGTTGGAGTGCTCCAACAGGGCTCAAGCGTGATGATGTTCAATGTCGGCGACAGTCGGCTTTACCGTCTTCGGCGGGGCGTGCTGGAGATGTTGTCCGAGGACGACAGCGTTGGCCACGCTCTGACCCAGTGCCTGGGAGGATACGCTCCGGAGCCGCTTCCAGTCGCGCATGTGAGCGAATGTGTCCTCGAGGAGGGAGATCGCCTCTTGCTCTGCTCTGATGGCCTCACCGACATGGTTGACGATGACGCGATCGCCGGCATCCTGTCAGCCAGTCACGAGGACCCTGCCCACATGCTGGTCGTGGCGGCGCTGGAGGCCGGCGGCTACGATAATGTGTCGGTTGTGGTGCTGCTCTGACCCCTCGCTTTCAATGAACAAGACGCTGGGCAGTGCCCGGCCATTCTCGGCTTGGTCATCGTCCAGCCCCCTCTGCCAGAATGTCCCCCCCTCAGGTCATCGCCATGTTCGCGATAAGCTTTGAGTCATCCAGACTGACTACCACTGCTGTCCGATTGCGGGGCTCGTATCTAGCTGGCTACCGTTCAGGCACCGGCCGCCGATCGACCTGAGCCGTTCAACTGGGGCCCATTGGACGTGCCCCCCCCCAGCCGAGGAAATTACGGCGCAAACCTCTAACGCAAAGCGTTCTGGTTTTCTGGGATCATATCAGCTTTTTGGCACCACCATCATCGCGGCCAGCAGACCCTCGTTATGGCTGCGGGACCAGCGCGGGACGATCAGTTTGCGCTACGCTGTTCGCTCAAATGAAGCGATCCCGCGAACGAAGCGCTGCGGACACATCGCCATCAAGGACGCAAACTAGGTGGCGCTGCGCCCCGCGGTTCGCATGATTGGTCCGATAGCCCTGGTAGAAACGGTTGACGAAGCCGGCCTTCTCCAGCTCGGTCAGGACCCGGCTGAAGTTGGCCGCACTGGTCTGGCGTGCACGCTCTTCAACATGCCGATCAACGATCGCCTGAGCTTCGAACAAGTCCTGAGGCAGCTTGCCCGCCAGCTCCGCCCTGACCCGTTGCTCCAGCTGTCGTCTGCGGTCGCGGTAACCGGACAGTTTGGCGAGACGCTTGCTGACATAGTCCCGTAAGGTCAGCCGTTCCTTATCGTCATCGATGATGCTCGGACCGACCTTGCCGCCCTGATCAGCCTGTTCGGCCAACAGGCTCAGAACCATATAGGCATATCGCGGGCGCCTGGAGCTCTGGTGCAGGCGATCCATAATCTTCGCCACGTTGAGCGCGGTATTGCCCACGATACGTCGCTCCTTCAGTCCCGGTCTGTTCCTCTCCTCCTATGCCAGAGTCTGAGGAATCCGCCAAGCCAGACGGCAATGAAAGCGCTGTGATTCCAATGCGTTTGTCCGCTGTGACACTTTGCCGAACCGGCCGCGTCTCCCGCCTAGATCCGAGAGATGTTCATGGCCCGTTCGTTCCGTCACAACTAGCAGAAAAGGAGTCGCTTTTGGTGAGCGTAAGCCGCGCGCAGGCAAAGTGTCACGTGCGACATCGACGTAGGATCTGTCAGCCTTGGGTAAGCGTTCGCCCAGAACCGTCTGAGGAAAAGCGGCCTGTTCGTTTTCGGCCCATAAAGCGATACAGGGAGGGAGGATCTATCGTGCCGTAAGCTCTACCAAAACCGATAGATCGCGCCACCCGTACGCATCTTCGACCAGCGTCGCGTTAGGCTGCCCATCGGCCTTCTCGCCCAGGACCACACCTCCAAGCTTTTCATAAAAGCTCCGAGCAGGATCATTCTGGCGTAACACCCACAGGCTGGCGGCAGAGTGACCGGCAGCAGCTAACTTTTCCGCCATCGCGCCTATGATCGCCCCTCCAAAACCGCGCTTGTGATGCGAACGGAGCACGTAGATCGCGCTGAACTCGCCACCAAATCCGGCGTCCGCTAGGGCCTGATCCCGCTGTTGTCCGCAGGAACCGAAGCCGATCACCTGACCATCATCTTCAGCAACAAAGATAGCGAGGCAGCCGAACGCAGCGGGCTCGCCAAGGATTTTGCTTCACATTGCGATACGCGCGTCAATGGACAGGGCCCCCAGCGGATGATGCCGGTGTACGTCTCGTGCCACGATGCGACATGGACAGCGCCAAGCGTTGCAGCATCTGCTTGGGTAGCCCTGCGAAGCACTGTGTCCATATCTACCCCTCGACTCTTATGGCAGCTATCCAAGCATGACCATCGAAAGGCGACGGGACAAGAAACCTTTCAAACTCGGTCGCGCTGGATAGGAGGCGAGCTATAAGCGGACGTCGGCCGCGCCGAGCAGCGCGCGGCGCCTTTTGGCGCAGCCGCTCGGCGGGATGGCCAAGAGTGGCGGGAATCTGCCTGTTGAGCCCTTGTCGTCGCTCGCTAGCGGTCGACGCTATTCGATCGTTGGCTCATCTAGTCGCTGCGCCAGCCAGCTATCGACGATCATCGAAACGCCAAATGGAATGTTTAGCGCGCGGAATATCTCAAGGGCATCCGGTTGGACCGAAAAACCAGATGCACCATTGTTTGACCTGTAGCCGCAAAACACGTCAACTTGCGCCTCAAGCGAGCGCAGATAGTCAATATGCGGCTGAACCTGTCGCCATAGTTCGCGTAGGTGCTCCGAAAGTTCGGTGTTCTCCGGCACGGCAGCGGTGAGGTGCCAAGCATCTGATCGATAAGGCTTGGAGCCGGGCCTGCGTTGTTCACCCTGACGATGTTGATGTGTAGGCTTTATGCCGAGACGATCTGTTAGCTCGTCTAACCGTAGACCGATTCCATGGATTCGCAGCGTAGCACTGTAAGCAAAATAGCTTGGCTCAGTCTCTGGGTCGGGGGGCGGGGCCGGCATCACTCTATCTAGCCGGTTTCGGGCCGCGTTCGTCAATGCCCGCTTCTGGGCACGAGGTGCCGGTCCACTTTTCAAGCACTGTCGGACGAAAAGGCCTGTGGGGCCACCCAATGCCAGGGCAGTAGCCCGTCCACCGGATTGATGCGGTGACCTCGTCCAATCCGATCAAGCACGTTGGCGAGCCAGACCTGTGGGTTGATCCCATTGAGCTTCGCCGTTTCGAGCAGGCTGTAGATCGCTGCTGCCCGCTCGCCACCGCAGTCGGCACCGGCAAAGAGCCAGTTCTTCCGACCCACGGCGATCCCGCGTAGCGCATTCTCCGCCAGGTTGTTGTCGACCTCGAGGCGACCATCCTCCGTGTAGGTGAGAAGTGCCGGCTTCAGACGAACGGCGTAGCGGAGCGCCTCCGCCAGCGGTGACCGAGCCGACACCTGCGCGAGCACGCCGTCTGCCCATTGGAAGAAGTCGGGCGCCTTCAGCTTGGAGTATTTCCGCGCCTTGCGGCGATCGTCATGCGGGTCTCGGGAGATCCGCCTCTCGACCTCATAGAGATCGCCGATCAGAAACAGCCCTTCACGAGCGATGGAGCGGGCGTCGGCATCGAGCACATCGTGCAGCTTGCGGCGCACGTGCGCCTAACAAGCAATGGGCATGATCAGCCCCGGCTGTCGATTGGCCGCGTAGAGCTTCTCGAACCCGGCATAGGCATCAGCCTGCAGGAAGCCTGCAAACGTCTTGAGGTGCTCGCGCGGGCGTTCTCCCTTGCGATCCGGGTTGTAGCGGTGGAGCGCCGCGGGTTTGTCGCTGTGACGCCATCGTCGATTGTCGCGCACGTACACCCATAGCCGCCCCGTCGCCGTCTTGCCGCTAGCCGGCGACAGCACCGGAACCGGCGTGTCGTCGGCGTGAAGCTTGGGGCTGGCCATCACATGCTCCGCGATACGGTCGACCAGCGGCTGCAGAAGCCAGCTGACCTGCCCCATCCAGTCCGCCAGCGTCGATCGGCTGATCTCGACACCCTCCCGCGCGAAGATCTGCGATTGGCGGTAGAGCGGCAGATGGTCCGCGAATTTCGACACGACCACATGCGCCAGAAGGCCTGGACCAGCTCGGCCGCGGGGCACCGGCTGCGAAGGTGCCGGTGCCTGACTGATGGCGTCACAGCAATTGCAGGTCAGCTTCGGCCGAACATGCCGAACGACGTGGAAGCGTCCCGGCACATATCCCAGCACCTCGGTCACGTCTTCGCCCAACCGCGCCATGGCGCCGCCGCAGCTGGTGCAACCGTCCGCTGCCGACGCCGGGGTAGCACCTCTTCGCGGCGGAGATGCGCAGGGAGCGGCTGACGGCGAGGCTGACTGCTTTCTAAGCCCGGTTCCTCGGCTGTCCTGTCGGCGATGACGCAGGTGGCATGCGCCTGCGCGGCTTCCAGATCCTCCAGCGATAGCTCTAGCTGGCCCGCCAGCAGCAACAGCCGCTCCGAGGACTGGCCGAACTTCATCCGCCGAAGGCGCGCAAGCTGGACCTTCAGCTTCTCGATCTGCAGCGTCGTGAGCTTGATCGCATTTTCGGCTACGGCGAGCTGCGGCCGGGTATCCTGATGCGCAGATCGCTCTGCTGCCAGCGCCTGCTCGGAGGCAGCGATTTTGGCTTGCATCGCCGCCAAAAGCGCCTTCACCGCATCAGGATTGTCGGGGATGTCCAGCGCATCGGAAGACATGTGTTCCATACCAGAACAGCGACTCTCGCCCAAGCAAAATGCGCGGATTTCTGCTGCTTTCCGCTACATCTGGACGGGCAATCGAGGTGCTTCCGGTGCCACCGTGCGACGCCAGTCCATCGCCTCGATCAGCAGCGCGAACTGCGCTGCGCTCAGGACCACGCCACCATTCACCAGCGGCGGCCAAACAAAACGAAAACGCTCAAGGCGCTTGGAGAACAGGCAGAGGCCGGTGCCGTCCCAATAGAGCGCCTTGAGATAGCTGCCCTTCCTGCTGCGGAAGAGGAAGACGTGCCCGCCATAGGGCTCCTGGTCGAACAGCGGCCACACCAGCGCCGCCAGGCCATCGAACCCGAGCCGCATGCTCACCGGCTTGCTGGCTAGGTACACCTTCGTGCCGGGCGGGAGCGAGATCATGCCGTTTGCCGCAGCACCCGCAGCACGCGGGCCAGTGCCTTCTCGTTGACGTAGGTGTCGACCGACAGACGCACCCCACCGGGCAGGTCGATGTAGATGCCACCGGGTCGCAAGCCCGGGTTCGGCCGTATCAGCTCCTCCTGCGTCGGCCCTGCCTCGCGCCCCGCGGCGCGGAATGGCGCAGCCACCTCGGCGCCCCGAAGAGCCACGGCGGGCTCTACATCGGAGCCGGTCGCCACTTCCCCATAGGGGACAAACTGGAGCGGCTCGCCCGTCAACAGCACCATTTCGCGCTTCCGCTTGCGCCAGCCATGGATCAGGCTAGGCGACATCCCCAGCTGCCGAGCAACGCCCACGATCGTGGCCCCCGGCGCGTCGCATTGCGCCAGCACAGCGGCCCGCTCCGCGTCTGAATAGCGCCGGCGCCGCTCCACATGGGTGATGACCTCCATCCGGCTCATCCGCACTCTCCTTTCGGAGTGCGAAAGGACACTCCTGAGTGCTCCCCGCCTCGCGCAGCAGAAGTTGCCACGCAATATGGGTCAGATCGGACGCTTACTGGCCTTATGCGCATTGGTAGAAAGGTTCATCGCCCGCGCACCTGATCCTAACAACAGCCCCATGCGGTTGGTGGTCGGTAATCGACGGGTGCCCAACCTACCGGGGCTGGTATGACCGTGCGGGCATACCGTCACAGCAGGGCGTGATTGGCGGACACGAAAAGCGCCGCCCGAGAAAAAGGATGCCCAAATACGATCTGAACTGCCTCGAACTAAGAGGTACGAGGCGTACCAAACGTTGCCCTCTCGGCAGTTACGACGCCGTGCACCGGCCGCAATCGAGGTGCCGCAATCGCAAGGGCAGCAGCGCAAGCGGCTGATGATCGTGCGATGCCCAAACCGCGGCAGCGATGATCTGCCCGAGTCATCTGCTTGCCGCTACGATGCGACCAAGACCCGACCCTGGTCTAACCTCCCTGGTCGCAGCGCCCCAACTGGGTAGGCCAGGAGATCCCGCACTAGCCTGGCCTACCCATTCTTGGTCATTTTGCCTCTGCTCCGGCGGCCTTTGCTCAAACTGCGGCATGTAGGTTGGCGGGCCCTCACGATCGGAAAAGAGCAGAACTCGCGCCACGTGTTGCCTTCGGCCTTGGAAACCAAGGCGCCATTCCCACATCTGCTCTGAGCATTTCTGGGTTAATCCTCGGAGTTCGAAACACGTGCGCGGTTCGCTTCTGTCCTCTGCCGGCGCGATAGCGCTGTCTCTCATTCCCCTCGTCTCAGCCGGCGCCCTGCTCGCAATGGCGATGCCTCAGGCATCGAATCCTGTCGACTGATCCTTTTGTGAGGGACCCAGATACAGACCCCGAGGAAGCCAAAGCAACGACGCAAAAAGCCCTATTTCTATGACGAAGTCATGCTGATCGCCTCCGATCTTGAGCCACCAGTCCAGACCGGAGTAAGCACAGTATCGGCGTTTTTTGCAGTGCCCCGCTATGTCCTAATGTGTTTGGCAAATATGTTTGCCCGGACAGACGCTGAATGTATCTGTTGCGCGATTTGGCGCGCCTTCTCCAAATCCAGCTCGCCCTTTTGCAACCCATACATAAGCGACGACGAAAAGTTCGTTATCGCCGTCAGCGGCTGACACATCTCACGAAGAGCATCACCAATAATGTCACCACCCGAACTAATGAGGCTTCGGGTAGAGAATAGTGATTCGACCTCTACAATGAAACCTGCATAGCCATGGAAATTACCACCGCTTTCCTCAATAGGCGTTCCGATATCAATGACTTCTCTAAACTGTCCGTCTGATCGACGTACACGAAAAAACAAAAGAACAGCCTCTCTTTTTTTCGCACTCGAAAAGAAGTATTCATGAACGCCGGGCCGGTCTCCTGTATGGACCATCTCGATCCAACCTTTCCCCATAGCATCAGTTGCGTCTTGCCCCGTGTAACTCGACCATCGGTCATTGACGTATACACAGTCTCCCTGTGAGTCACATTTCCAGAGCATCGCTGGCGAGAAACGGGTTACGTGTCGCAGATGGTCAACGTCATGCATCGGACATTTTCTTCTTGTGCGAGAACACCCCACAGTCGCACGATCATAGCTACAAAGGCATGCGTGGAAAGCGCGGCGTTTGCGCTTGTTGGTCCCGCCTGCTGATGTGATCAAACGAGACAAGCCCAAGACAACCCTTGGAGGGACGCGCCCCCCAAGCGTGAAATCTCACAATGAGGGCTGGCGATGCTCGGAGAGGTCAGATAGCCACCACAGCGCGAGCGCGCCGACACGACGCACCGCCAGAGCGCAGCCCGACGCAAACGCCTCGCCCGGTTACGCAGCCAGCCGCATGGCCGACCATTCCGACCGGGATCCGCGCTCATCCGCCGTTTCGAAAAACAGCACTTCATCCGCGCTCAGGCGGATCATCTGGCTCGCCTGCACCAGCAAACGCTCGCCCGCACGAAGCAGCCAAAGCTGCCGGTCCGCCGGCCGATTGGCCGCCGCAAGCAACGTCGCAGGGTCCACGACATCCCTGTCGAGGGCCAGCAGCTGACCATCAACATCCACAATGTTTCGAAAGCGAAGACTCCAACCGGTCATTGCGCATCTCCTGTGAAGCGATAAGCGCATGATGCCGCCCGGCGGCGTCAAAATCTGTCACCCCCATATTCGTGAAGCATGCACAGCGTGTTGACGAGCACCATCTCCTCCACGGTGCGGCACGGCGTCTCAAGCAGGGAGGGACTGGCAAACACCGTCGCTGCCACCTGGGCTCTCGACACTGCAACATTGATCCGGTTGAGCGAGAACAGGAACGCGATGTCGCGGGGCAGCTCCTCACCGCTCGATGTCGTCATCGACACCAAGCACACAGGTGCCTCCTGCCCCTGAAATCGGTCGACAGTCCCGACGCGGACCGCAGCCGGAAGACGAGCCCTGAGCGCGTTCACCTGCGCATTGTAGGGCGCCACCACCAGAACATCTGCGTGTCCGATCTCACGCTCCCGCCCGTCCCGGTCGCGATAGATCGAACCCTCAATCTCGGAAATCCGAGCGATGACCGCATCGATCTCCTCCGGGCTGACCTGAGAGCGCCCAACATGCAAAACGCTGCGCATCCCGGCGCCGACCAGATCCTCACCCGATCGCGTAACCAGCGTCTGCCGTGCCGATGCATCGTCACTCCGCAGCCGTCCCTCATAGACAGCAGCCGAGACGAAGCCGCAGACCCTTGGATGCATCCGGCGGCTGACCGGAATGAAGATGCCGCGATCGGCCGGCACAATACGATGACCGTCAAGGAGATACTCAAGACAAGACCGCCCGCTATCCCCCGGATGGTTCCCCTGCAGCGGCTGAGGCAGCTGCATCGGATCTCCCACCAGCACGATGTTGCGAGCACAACGGGCCATCGCAAGAATGTTGGCGAGTGAAACCTGACCGGCTTCGTCCACGATCAGGTGCTCGAACGCGGGAGCCGGGTACCGGGCGAAATGCCACGCTGTCGCACCAACGACATGCGCCGCCGCTATCTCCGGCGCCTCATTGTCGCTGACCAGCACGATCCCCCCAGGTGCGTCACCCTCGCCATCGTCAGAGGCTTTCTGAACGATCCGGCACTCGACGCCCTCAGCCCGTGCGCGCTCGGCAACAGCCGCCAGCAGATTACTGATCGCCTTGTGGCTGTTCGAAGAGACCGCGACGCGGGCCCCCGAACGGACAAGGTCGACGATCGACAAAGCGCTCACATAGGTTTTGCCCGTGCCGGGCGGTCCCTGAATGGCAAGCGTGGTTCCAGCCATCGCCCCAATAGCGCGACTGGTTTGAACCGGGAGATCGCCCTCTTCCCCGATCACCCCATCTGGCCGGGGGCCGTCGCGAAAAACGGGCGGCGACCGCGTCAACAAATGCTCGACCGCGGGGAGTGTGCCGGAGTTGGCAATCATCTCCTCGGTGACTGCTGCCACGGCGTCCTTGAGAACATCATTGCGCAGCGGTTTCTCGGGCAGAAGGTCGAGCCGGTCTGGCAGCGGGCCCTTGGCAGTCGAGCGCCGCAGGACAAGGGTGCCAGCTTCATGATCAATCGACCGCAGAATAACGTCTTCAGGCGCATCCGCCGGCTTCACGCATGGCGACTGACCGGCGCGCAGCTTCGTTTCCTGCGGCGGAAATCGGTAGGTACGTTCCCAGGACTTGGTGGTCACCTTGACCGGATCACCCACCGCCTCGAGCCCTTGAATGCATTCAAGGTCGTCGAGCAACTCCTCGCTATCCTGAGCAAGGCGGTCAAAAATGCCCCACCAGGTCGGTTTATCCTCGCGCTTGTAGAACTGGCTGAGATCGAGAAGCAGCCGAGCCACCTGCTCGCCAAGGCGCGCTCGAACCGGCTGTAAGCGCGCTTCAAGCGCTGCCAGCTCGGCGTCTTCGGCCGCTACATTTGAGAGACTGCCTGCATCGGGAACGGCACCAAGCGTCGGCCAAGGCAAGGCCGTCGGCCTGACCGTGCCCACCAGCCAGTCGCGAAGCAGCTGGGTCGAAACACAGTCGGTGCGGTTGTACTCGTGGATCTCATCGAGAAGCCGCTGTTCGCCCGTCTGGCGCCACTCCTCGTAGAACACGACACTCGCGCCGGCGGTCGCAACACTCGCCGCCCGCTTCTCCATGTAGAAGGCCTCGAGATCCTTGATCGAATAGCCCCGCTCAGAGGCCACAAGCGCACCCGAGACGACCTTGAAGAGGTCAACAAACCGGCGCTCCCGTTGCAGCTGATCCATTGCTGCCTCGCCCGTGCGATGCTGGGCCGTGAGCCGCCTCAGCGCTGCCATCTCATAGTTGGCGTAGTGATAGATATGCGCCTGCGGATATCTGCGCATTCGATCGACGAGGAAATCCAGCAGCTCAGCGACTGCACGACCTTCCTCCGCACGATCATGGGCCCAGAAGGCCCGAAAGCACCATTCGTCACCCTCGCGAAACCAGAGGCCGTGGAGATACTCTAGCCCACCCGGGAAATAGGGATCGCCCTCAATGTCGTAGAAGACATCACCCGCATCCGGTGCAGGCAGCAGGCCAAAACCCTTGCCCGGCTCAAGGGCACGAAGCTCAAATGTCGGCGGACCACCAGCACGGCGCGCTGATTGCAACCGGGCCTGGGCCACAAGCCGTCGCTGTGTCTCGAGTGCCATCCTTGGCACCCGACCGTTATAGGCCCCAAGGGCCGTCATCGTGTTTATGCCCGCAGCCTCCAGCTTTTGACGCTGGGACCTGCTGATGCCCGCAACCAGAGCAAGGCTATCCTCCGCCTCCCATTGCGCCTTGCAGTGATCGCTCCACCTGCATAGCCCACAAGCCGTGACCGGATCCGGGCGCGTCGCGGGTCGTTCGTCCACAAACGCTTCCAGCGCCCGCCTTGCATAGCGGGCATAAGCCGACACCTCGGCCAAGCAAACGGTAAAGCGCGTGCCATCGCCGAGCTGCAGATGCGCCGCATCCGGTGCGGCCCCCTGCAGGTCGGCAACCATATCGCTGTACAGACAAAGCTGGAGGACGTGCTTGGGATCGGGCTTTCGCTTCAGCTTGGTGTCGACCACCTCATAGGACCAGGGACCAAGCGCCGACGGGCGCTCTACACGCTCCAGAAAGTCGGAATATCCGCCCCACTCGCCCTCAAGAAGGGCGCCTTGGAAGATGACGTCCGCGCCGCTGCGCATCGCCTCGAGCGTGAGCTCGACAGACTGCTGTAGCGAGATCCGCGCCTTTGGGATCTCGACCACCCGCCGGCCGCTTGCACGCAGCTGCTCAAGATAGGCAAGCTCATGGGCATCGCCCTGCAGCTGCAGCAGCTCCGCCTCGGCGCTGTCTTCCCTCGGCCTGATATCTCCCACCTCGATCAGGCGGAGATCGAGCGTCGTCGCGTGCCTGCAACCCTTGAACCGCATCAGGTCCGACGCCGATAGCCGGAGCCCACCATCAATCTTGAGCATTCACACTCCCCTTGGGTGCATCATGTCGCATAAGGGTGACAGAAGCTGTCGGGGAGCCGAAATGTCTTTTGCGAAGGGTCAGGAGCTGCTCAAGCTCGCGATGATGGCGACGCGGCGCAGCGGCGTGTCGCTCGAGGAGATCGTCGAGGAATGGGGCTGCTCCCACCGAACAGCACAGCGGATGACCGACGCCCTCCAGACCGCCTTCCCACAGACCGAGGCCCAAGATGGCGAAGACCGGAAGCGGCGATGGCACATCCATGCGCGGGCGATCGCTCCCCTCCTCACCCCTTCGGCTGACGAGCTTGCCGCACTCTCAACCGCGATCGCCCAGCTTCAAACGCACGCGCTCGAAGCCGAGGCCGCATTGCTGAGACAGCTGCAATCCAAGGTGCGCGCTCTGCTGCCGCCGGGCGCCGGCACACGGCTTGCCGTGGATGAGGAAGCACTGCTTGAAGCCCTTGGCCATGCAGCGCGCCCTGGTCCGCGGCCAGCCTCGGATCATGAGGTGAATGCCGCCATCTCAGAAGCCCTGAAAGGCCCCTTCCTGCTTCGGATCGCCTATCGCAAGCGCAAGCAGGATAGCCCAAGCGAACGCATCGTTGCCCCGCACGGGCTGCTGCTTGGGGTCCGCCGGTATCTGGTCGCCCGCGATACTGCCAAGAAAGGCCGGAAGCTCCAGCATTACCGCGTCGAGGAAATCTACTCGGCTGAAGTCCTCCCCGAGAGCTTCGAACTCGAGCCTGGCTTCAACATACGGGCCCACGCCGAGAAAGGGTTTGGCTCGTACGAGAGTGAAGCCGAGCACGATGATGTGGTCTGGCGATTCTCACCCGACGCCGCAGACCATGCCCGGCGGTTCGTCTTTCATCCCACGCAACAGATCGATGAGGAACCCGACGGCTCCTTGATCGTGCGGTTCCGCGCGTCCGGGCACCTCGAAATGTGCTGGCACCTCTATTCCTGGGGCAAGTCAGTCGAGGTGCTCCAGCCCGCGAGGCTCCGCGAGATGGTGCAAGGCCATCAACGCGACTTTGCAGCCCTGCCCTAGGCGGAGCGCAGCAGGTGCGCAGCCCGGGCTGATGTGCCGCGGGAGAGGATCTCTACACCGCGGGCTCATTGGGATCAGGCGGGGTAATGGCACTGCAGCCGCAGGCCAGAAGCAGGGCAAGAACGATGGCGAGATGATCCGCTTCTCCGCCTCTCGCTCAGCGGAACTGGCGGCCTGCCCAGACGACGCGACCGATAATGGCCAGCTGGCTCAGCTTGCAGTTCGGCCAGCTTGGATAGGCAGGGTTGTCGCTCCGGATCGCGACCTCGCGAGAGACCGGATGGAGTGCCAGCCGCTTCACCATGAGTGCGTCGTCCAGCCTCAGGACGTAGATGCCGTCCCGCAGCCTGTCTGCCGCGTCAGCTTGGTTCACCATGATCTCGTCGCCATCGGATAGCGTTGGCGACATGGAATCACCCTGCACTCTGATCATCGAGAGCTGGTCTATCCGCGTGGCGACCAGCTGCCTGAGCCACCGCGCGTCGAAGCTGACCGGATGCAAGCCATGCTCACCGTCGACCGAGGCGCCGGCACCGGCCGACGCCCCGACATCCAGCCGCTTTATGGGCACGAGCCCCGTGCCAGGCATTGACCGCGCAATAGGCAATTGCTCATCCGACCCACCCAGCAGGGCCTCACTCACGCCGAAGTAACGCGCAAGGGTAAGCCGGTCGTCACCATCGAGCTTCTGCGGCACACCGCGCTTGATGTACTGCTGGATGTATGCCGGATTGCGTCCCAGCAGCCGCGACAAGCCCGCATAATCCTCCCCTCTCTCCTTGATCAGGCGATCGAGTGCAGCGCGTGGGTCGGCAGTGCTCATCACATACCTATGCCAGAGAGGAATTGCCTAGACAAATAGGAATATGAATACGACGCTAGGCACATGACGATTCGGAGAGGGTCATGCTGCTGAAGCGCATAATGGCGTTCGCACGGTTCACTCGATTGCCGCCAGCTACCTCGGAGTCAGTCCGGACGCGGGGCGCCCATTTGGTCTCGGGCCTCAGAAAGGCACGGCACCCCCATTGCAGGCTCACCCAGAAGGCAGAGACCTTCCTCGCAAGCTACAAGGAGCAGCAACCATGATGAGCCGGTGCATGGAGGTCGCAAGCGTCCTCGCGGCATTCGGCACCCTTGCCGGGTGCGCTGCTGTGACGAACCGGCTGGGCGCCCGTCCCCTACTCGGGGGATACAAGATCATGGACGCTCCCTCCTCCGAGGTGCCGATCGGCGCCCTTTGGCTGCAGGGACAGGGACCCGCGGGGCCAGGGACCGAGAGCACCAACGTCATCACCCGTCGGAGCTTCAGCTCGTTGATCCTGAACCGCGCCGCGCGTCGTGGCCTCGAGCTTCGGTTCGCCGAATATCTCGGGCTTCAGCCGGGCATCGCGGCAAAGCTATCTGTATCGGTCTCCGACATCAGCATCATGTCAGTGAGGGATACTGCCGCCCTGGGATATCAACCAGGCGAGGCTTTTCTATCGGACGCGATGAAGGCCTCCAGGATCACCATCACCACAGAGAGCAAGGCTGAAGCGGAGCTCATGGCGGGCCTTTCCTCTCAGGGGCTGCACGTCTCAGGGAAAAGCACCATCGACGGCCACGAAACGCTCACCGTAGAGGGCCTGGATCTGTTCTTCGCCTACCGGGTGCTACGCCTCCAGAAGGATCGAGCAAACCGGCCGATCGGCAAGTTGCTCCGCCAACCCAAGGCTCCAGGATGGTGATGGATGCTCAACACGGTCGTAGCGACCAAATCAGGTCTGCTCCATGCCGGCAGAATGCAACGCGGCTTGAGCACTCGCCTGTCCCGTCAACACAGACGGTGCATCCGTATTTGCCGTAAGCGCGCTCAGACTGTTGCTCAGACTGTTGCTCAGGCTCCGCATCGAGGAGAGCAATTCGGCGGACACTGTGATGTCAGGGGATGGCGATCGATGCGGCCAGAGGCACGACAAAACCGGCTCGTTTGCCGCTACCACGAGAACTATCGCCGCAACCTCAGGGCGATTGGCGGTGATCAAACCGGACAATCCGGATATCGCGGCGGGTGCCGATCGGCTTGAGGCAGGCGCAAAGTGGCTGAAGAACGAACAAGGCCCCCAGCGTTCGACCTTAAGAAACACGCGCACGGTCTTTGGGCGGGCGGTCTTCGGGTTGGTCACAGGTCACCGACATTCCCGCGTCCACCGTGCCTCATATCGAGGCACCGCATAGCCGCGCGCCATCATCGCGCAGGCAATGTTCAGGCGCCCCACATAGACCTTGGCAAGCGTCCGCCCATAGCGGTCACGACCGACACGTTCGACACGCAAGGCCCGGCCTGCAGTCAGGGCCTCAAGCGCCCGCTTGCTCGCACGACCGTCGCCCGGTGTGCAGGTCCTGTGTCGGGGGCAGCGCCGGATCTCCGGAGCATCAATGCCGGCAATGCGGATGCGCTCCGCACCACAGCGCAAACTGTCACCGTCAGTCACAATGCATAGAGCCATCGCGGCCAGGGTCACCAGCATGGGTCAGCGCCGACCTGACAGAGCAGCCCGCGCTGCGTCGGCAAGAAAACCCGACCGGTTGCTCGTGACCCGGTCGATCGCTGCTACCAACCCTTCATCCATCGTGATGTTGAGGCGGACCGCTCTGCCCGGACGATCCGCGCGCACCAGGATGCGGGCCACTTCCTGAACCTCCACGTCGCTCTGAAGACCGTCGAGCATTGACGGCCCTGGGATCGCCTCCCCGGATTGAGACATCACCATCAGATGGCCAGCGAGAGCATCCTCGGCATTAAGCGCAGCCTCCTGCACGGTCCCACCGGCGGACACACAGCCGGGCAGGTCGGGGAAGGTGACGCCAAAGCCTTGAGCCCCCCGCTCGATAATCGCTGGATAAAAGACAACAGCCATGGCCGGACCTTAGGTCGTTGGGCGACTTCATTCCATCCGCATCAGCTGTGACGGGAAAGGCGTCGCTAGATTGACCGCTTCCTCCATCGACCCGGTCAGCCAAGTCTCATAGGCCTCGTCCTGAAGGATCACCGGCATGGCCTTCGGATGCACGGGCCGCACCAGCTCGTTGGGTTCGCAGGTGAGAAAGGAATAGGCAGTACCCTCTTCGGTCGGTCGCCACACACCGGCGAAGGCGAACACCGGACGGCTCGGCACCGAAAACCAGCGCTTGGTCTTTGCGCCAGCCGGCCCCTCCCATTCACAAAATGCAGTCACCGGCACCAGGCACCGCCTCTCGGGTCTGCAAAGAGCCGTCCGCCAGAACGGGCTGGTGAGATTACGAACATTGGTGACCGGGGCGCGAGCCGACGGCGGCGGCGGGAACCCCCACCGCATCAGGTCCACTATGCGCCCCTTTCCCTCTGCACGGACCACCAGCGCCAGCGATTTGGGGTAGAGATCCTTTGCCGGATCAAAACCGCCCCCTCCCCCACCGCTTCGAATATCCGAGCGACCTCTGCTGCAGGTTCGCGCATGCGGTACAGGTTGCACATGGCGCCAGCCTGTCACAGCCAACCTAAAGCGCCAACAAGGCTCTTCGGCTCTTGCTCAGGCATGTGTCGCGCAGACCTCGCTCATTTCGCCAAAGCCCCCTGCCGAGCATTTTGAACAATAACCGAACCAGCCCCTATGCGGGCTGTCTGGAACGAGGACCAACACGAACTGCATGGGCGCTTTTGCCTCGCATAGCGTGGCTTGCGGGATTTTATCACTGCTTCGAAACACCCCCATGACCTGGCGCCTCTTTCAGCATCCCTTTCTCGCGCCTGGTGATCTTTGAGCTTGCACGTCACGTGATTCGGTCGGTGCCCTCACCTCAATCATTCAATGGGGTTACGAGACACGCTCGAGTCTCTCGTCTTGGCTTTGACCGCTATTCGCCGGACACTCGCAACGACGCCCCTGCTCTTCTATCGCGTCATCATTTTGCCAGCCCGTCAGCAGCCGCGCTTATCGAGCGGATGCTCCGAACCCAAAGATGCCGCCTGTTCGACCTGACGAACGCGCCAATACCGTTGGCTTGCCTTCCCCGCTTTCCCACAACGACACACCCAACAAGGATCGCCGCTTGCGCCAGCCGACCTTATCGTAAAAAACTGCTCGGGCTGAGCTAAGACCATGGGGTTTGAGGGTGATAGTGGGGTTATTCAACCGGATCTTCGCTGGCCAAAGGATCGATGAATGGGCGTCCGACAATACGCTCGAGGCAGCCAGAACGCTTAATCAGGTCGCCGGAGACCTTATCGTTTTCGCCAATAATGAGATCGCCCAGGCGAGCCTCAAAAATTCTTTGTTCAACCCTGCCGCCTTTATCCATGAGCGGATCGCACCAAGAGTCCGAAGCGTGGCAGAGTCGGTTGCCGTCGAGATCGTTGAGCGGGCGAACTCCACCTTGCTCGAACTTGTTGAGGAGCAAGCCGTTTGGTCACGAGGGCCAGAACACACCGAAAATCCAGAGAGTGCCTTCGAGGGAGCAAGCGATATCGTAGCTGCCGCAGCTCCATTAGCAATCGGCGCCGCCAGCGCGGTGGCGCTGCCCTTCGTGGCCGTAACCACCTCTACAGCTTTGTTCGGCTTGATTAGCACGACCGCAATCAGTTGGCCGATATTGCTCGGTGGCGGCGCTATTGCTGGCGTTGGTATTGCAACCGGTGTCGTTAACACAGCCAAGATTCGGGATCGGTCCTCGGTTCGCCTGCAAAAGCGGGCCCGACAGTTTATCGTTTCTTTTCTGATCGAGGGCAGCGAACAATCGCCCGCAGTCTTGCAGCGAATTGCGTCTGAGTTCGAGCAAACGGCAAAGCGGGCAAAGAAAATATGATGAACCTTCTCACCAACACGCTGCTGCGTAAAGTTCCCGACCATTTGATGTCTGGCGTTATGTCGGGTGAATATCGCGTATACGGATCAATACTACGTTCTGTTACGTCAGGACAGATTGTCGGACACTTGCAAGAGACTTCGCGCCTTTCTTCCTTATTGACCTCAAGCCCCCTCGATGTTCCAGGCCTTGCTTTTGAGGCTGTCAATATCGTTCAGAATGAACAGATAAAGTCAGCTCTTTCACTCATGCAGTCACTGCAGATCGCAAATATCGCGTTGAGCGGTATATCGATTGGGGTGTCGATTGCAGGAACCGCTTTGCTGATGCGCCGCATCAGTCAGGTCGAACAAAAGATAGACGCTATCCTACCGAGCATATCTGAAATCGCCAAGGGCGTTGAAGCTCTCAAGACTTCGATGATTCTGGACGATTTCACACGACTTCGCACATTGGCAAGCCAAGTGGAAGAAGCTTGGCTTCCGTCTGCCTCCCAATCCGAATGGACCGCCATCGCCCGCGACTCTCATTTCCTTGCAGATAGCTTCGAGAGGCGCGCTCGAGAGATTGGCAGCGCCGGCGATCATCAGGAAATCGAGCCCTTTCTGGATGCCTACGCATTGGCGTCTGGCCTGCGGATTACGGCAAGGCTCGCTGCGGGCCAAGACGACATCGCTCGTCAAGCAGCGACGACCCACACGCACACCCTTGTTGCGCTCGGCGGATCGTTACGCCTTGATCGGATGACCCTCGCCAGCATGAAACGCGCCGAAACAGCAGCTACGCCGGAATGGCAGGAGAAAGCCAACGAGCTAGCCGACAAGCTACGCTCTACCGTTAGGGCCGCTCGCGCACGCGAACTTGCTGCCGCTTCTTGCGCCGAGACGCTATACGAGCTCGATAGACAAGAGATATCGGGTCGCGAATGGCTTGAAGCGTCAAGAGACGAAAGCACCAGTCCGATTCTGTTTTTGCCAGTCCGGAACCAAAATGGATCCTGATTGACCTCCTTATTGCAGGGGATGACGATTGGGTTTTGTTTAACCGGACCCTCCTCAAGCAAGACAAGTCCCGGCGAGGGTCGCAGATCCTGTTGCAAGGATAGAGGCATATGCTGCACAGAGTCCTGTCGAGGCACGTCCGTCACAAAACGCTTTGTCTTTAGGGTTTCGAAATGCCGTATTCTGATCCCCTCGATCCTGAGGCGCTGAAAGAAAAGCAACGGCGACTGCGTGAGGGGTTTTCGACGCCCCTGACTCTTCGTGTACACCGATCACTGTCATGGCTCCGGCGAGCGCAGGCCGAGTCTGATGACTTCGATGTCCGCTTCATCCTTCTCTGGATAGGCTTCAATGCAGCCTACGCCGGAGACATCGAAGCTTCGGCAGCCTACCCTCCGCCGGAGAGCGAACGCGGGCTGTTTCAGGCCTTTTTCTCGACGCTCGTGCGATTCGATTCCCGGCACCGGATCTACGACATGGTCTGGAAACGATTCAGCCAAGAAATCCGCCTTCTTCTTGACAACCGCTATGTTTATCACCCCTTCTGGCAGCATCAGAATGGCGTCCCAGGTTATGCTGATTGGGCAGAGAAGCTTGAGCGCAGCAGGACGGCGATCAATCATGCGCTGCGCGAGCACGACACTGTCAGGATCCTGTCGATCCTCTTCGATCGCCTCTATGTCCTGCGCAACCAGCTTGTGCATGGCGGCGCGACCTGGAACAGCGACGTCAACCGCGACCAGGTTCGCGACGGCGCATCGCTGCTTGGATGCTTGCTGCCCATCTTCATCGACCTGATGATGGACAACCCCGACCACGGATGGCCGATGCCGAACTATCCTGTCGTGGAGTGACGCGCGCGATCTTGGCCACTCCGACGCGGGTTAGGTATCGCACTCAGCCAGCTCGACGTGGCTGATCCCGTCCGGGCCATTCACGGGCGGCTTGAGTACGCCGGCCGCAACCGCTGACGTGACCCCCAGCTTTCCTCCGGCTGGGATTAGAGCCGGTAGGTTGTTTTGCGCATCGGCGCGGTTGAAGCAATGGGCTGCGTAGCGGAGCCCGAAGGGCGGAGCGAAGCAGGCCATTGCTTGTTCAGTTCGGCGGCGAACGCCGCCGGTGTAGCGTATCCCAAGGCCGAGTGCGGTCTCTCCCGGTTGTAATCCTCGACCCAAGCCGCGATCTCGATCCGGGCATGGGCAAGGCTCATGAACAGGGTCTCGTTGAGCAGCTCGTCGCGCATGCGACCGTTGAAGCTCTCGACGTAGCCGTTCTGCATCGGCTTGCCGGGAGCGAGGTAATGCCACTCTACCCCGATCTGACCGCACCACGCCAGGACGGCATTGCTGGTGAGCTCGGTGCCATTGTCGCTGACGATCATGCCGGGCTTGCCCCGCTGGGCGATCAGCTGGGCCAGCTCGCGCACCACACGGTGACCGGATATCGAGGTGTCCGGCACCGCTGCCAGGCACTCTCTGGTCACATCATCGACCACGTTGAGCACGCGGAACCGTCTGCCAGAAGCCATCTGGTCATGGACGAAGTCCAGGCTCCAGCGCTGGTTCGGCAGCGCCAGCACCGGAGCCGGTGCCCTGGTCCCGACAGCGCGCTTGCGGCTGCGTCGTCGCCTTACCGCAAGCCCTTCCTCACGATACAGCCGCTGGGTCTTCTTGCGGTTGATCATCACGCCCTCTCGGCGCAGCAGGATATGCAGGCGGCGGTAGCCGAACCGGCGTCGCTGGTTGGCCAGCCCGCGCAGCTTCTCGCGCAGGGGACCGTCATCATCCCGGATGGAACGGTAGCGCACGCTCTTGCGATCGGCATCGATGACACGGCACGCCCGCCGCTCACTCATCCCGTGGTACGCCTGGAGATGAGCGGCAGCTTCTCGCTTCGCGACGGGCGTCACCACTTTTTTGAAAGCAGATCCTTCAGCGCCACGTTGTCCAGCATCGCATCGGCCAGCAGCCGCTTCAGCTTCGCGTTCTCGCTCTCGAGCTCCCGCAGCCGCCGGGCCTCGGACACCTCCAGCCCGCCATACTTGGCCTTCCAGTTGTAGATCGTTCCTTCCGAAACCCCGGGCCGCCGGGCCAGATCAGCGGTCTTCGCGCCCGCCTCCGCCTCCTTCACCACCCCGATAATCTGCTCCTCCGAAAACCTCACACGCTTCATCATCTGTCCTTCCTTCAGGCCAGTCTCTAATCGCTCGTGGAGGAAAATCAGGGGGTCACGTCAAGTTCGCTAGAAGGGTTCAATCAGGACCAGCGATGCGCAACGCGTCTTTGATCCGCAGCAGCAGCGCCATTGTCACCGATTGCATTCTGGTGAGATTTTGCCTGCGAGAGGGTGCAATCTCGCAGGTGTTCAATTCCATCAAGCCTCCGGTAGAAGCAGTATTTCGCCACGGACAATGGGCCGGACCATTGCTTCTGCAATAATTTTGGCTTCGGCTTCGAGGGCGCAGACCAATTTCTTCCGCAGGGCGTCCAGTGGCTCCCGGCTAATCCTAGGCGGCTCCGGGAGATCGCTGCGCCCGAGGGTGTTCAGTTTCTGCAACAGCTCCCAATCGCGCAGCAGGTGAATTTCCCCATCTGAACTTTGCCAAGCGCCCACAAGGATGCGCTGGATCGAATGACCTTGGCCAGTCACCTCGTCGGCGATGCTGGCGATCAGCAAGGGGGTTTCCAATCTTGCGCAATGAGCAAGGTAGGCTTCGCGCTCTTCGCCATCGCGCAAGGCACGATCGAACAAGGCGTGCCCGACGCCTACGAGACGGACCGGGGCATCCTTTCCGCCCAATTTGGCACTTCTGTCGAAGACGAGGCCCTTGTAGCGATCCTGGATAGCGTAGTCCGCTTCCGCCCAAGCTTCTGGAGCAAGTACTTCCAGGCCATCTTCGCGTCGCATGACACGCCGCCCATTCGCCTCCATCGCCAGAGTCAAGAACCGCTCCAGATCGGGGAGATCGACCTTGGGAAGGTTGCGGCCCACCTGGGCAAAATCAAAGCGGCTGACGCTGCCGAGCATGGTGCGAACTGAATCGATCAGGTCTTCGCCCCCTATTGTCGCTGCGTTGCTATCGAACCAGCCATCCAGTCCTTTGCGGCCATGAACCTGCGCTCCCGCGAACAGTGCCTCGAACGAACTTGCCCCCGTCATGCCGATCACGAGCTGACTGATATCCTCGCGTTCATCCATAGCGACATCAAGTGCCGCTTGAATCCGCTCAAGTTTGGCGTTGAGCAAATCCCAAATTCGCGCTTCGACTGTATCGGGATTGCGCAGGATGAAGACTTGCACTGGCCGCGTCTGGCCGTAGCGCGAAAGCCGACCAACGCGCTGGTGAAGTCGCATCGGGTTCCAGGGCATATCGACATGGATCAGCGTCGCGCAGCGGTCCTGTAAGTCGATGCCCTCGCCAGCAGCTTCGGTCGAAACCAGGAAACGCACGTCGCCGCCATTGAAGGCTTGTGCAGCGGCGTCGCGTGTCCATCCACGCGGACCGCGCTTACCGTTTGCGAGTGCTACGTCTTCCAGCCGATCGTCACCGTTGATGAACGCGCAGCAGCCGTGACCGAAGCGCTCGTGCAAAGCGTCGACGACCATCGCCTGGGTGGCTTTGTACTCTGTGAAGAGGAGAACAGGCTCATTCACCGGCACCTCGTCATCGATCAGGTTTACGAGGCGGTCGACCTTATTTTCGCGCACGATAGGTTCAGCAAGTTCGAGCAGCTCGTCCAGGCGGGCGACTTCGCCCTCCATCAGTTCCGCCAGCACCTTGTCCCAGGCGTTTTCATCCGCTTCTGCGCGCTCGTCGAGGGTCTCATCTTCGTTGGATTGCGGCACGACCAGCTTCGGTGCGCGTGCTTGTTCTGCAACCGCCGCCAGCTTGTTACGCCGGCGAATGAGCGCGCTACGGATCGCAGCGATCGAGCTGGCGGCCAGTTTTTGGAGGGCTATCAGCAGCAGCATCCGCGCCGACTGCGCTCGCCCGTCGAGTGTCGAGGCATATGCCCGACCGTCGATGATAAAAGCGCTCAAAGTATCGTAGAAGGCGCGTTCAGCATCATTGAAACTGTATTCGCGCGATTCCACCGTCACCGGAGTGAATAGTTTCTCGCCCTTGAGATCAGTGACTGTCGCCTTGTTGTTGCGGATCATGAAGTCCGGCAACTGAGCTAGCTGCGCATCCTCGTCCTTGTCTGGCCCGAATATCTTGTCGTCGAGCAAGCTGAGCAGCGAGAAGAAGCCAAAATCCTTGCCCCGATGAGGTGTCCCCGTGAACAGCAGCAGCGATCCGATCCGACGGCGCTCTTCCATGGCGCGCAGTAGCTGGAATGAAAGCGTCTCGCCCATGCGTTCGTCGGCGTTGAGGTGATGGGCTTCATCGACAACGACTGCATCCCACGCGTCGGCATTCAGGAACCGGCTACCCTCGGCGCGACTCTCGGAAACTTCCCGGCGCAGCGTATGGATCGAGGCAACAACCATCTGCGCGGTGTCCCAGAAATCCGCGGCAGGAGTATCTATTGAACGATCATACATGTGGAGCCTGATGTCGAACATCTGGCGCATTCGCTTCTGCCACTGCGGGACAAGCTTGGCGGGAGCAAGAACCAGAAGCCGCCGTATCTGCGCGCGCGCAATCAGGGGCGTCAATACCAGCCCGGCTTCGATCGTTTTACCAAGCCCGACATCGTCCGCTACCAACCAGCGGAACGGCCAGGTTCGGTTGACCTTGTGGCAGACCCATAGCTGGTGGGGCAAAAGCTGTACGCGCGACCGCGAAAACACCCCCCATTGATCGTTGATCGAGCGAATCGCCATGGCACTGGCGCGTAATAAGCCATCACCACTTGGATCGATCTTGCCGTCACAAAGCGCCAGTTCCAGGGATCGCGCCAGCGTCAACTCTTCTCGCAGAACGGCATGAATCGCTCCAGTAAACCGGACCACAACGGTTGCGCCGGCATCCGACACGACCTGCCCAAACCCATGTTGGGCATGAACGACCGGGGTGTTCGGGTGGAGCTCCGCCAAGGCTTCAGGCATAGGCTGCAAATCCTCCCAAATCGCCGTAAGGCAGGATTGGCGTCATGAGATTCGAGCGCGCCTGCGGATAGGGCCAAGTGTTAAACAGTTCGAGCGGCAGGTCGCCGTCAATGCCGAACGGCATTGGATCATCCAGCAACGCCGTGACCCGGCGATGCAGTTCTCGGCCGGTGTCCATGCCGGAATCGATCGAACCAAGACCGATTTTTTCGATGAAGCTCCGAATGCGCAGGCGCGTGCTCCAGGCGAACGGCTGAACAATTAGGGCATGTTCCCGCGGGTAGATTTCCCGCCGCGCCAATTCGCGCACAATCCAGTTGGCACCCATGCCCAGCGAGCGGGCGATGGGCGCTCCTTCCAAGTTCATCCGAGCAACATTGGCGTCGCTCGACGGACGCAGCAGGCTGCTCAGAGCCACCTTACCGCCTTCCTGGCGGACCATGGCCGGCAATTTCTTGAAGATTGACCGGTAAGTGTCGAGGTGCCGGGCGATCATGCACATATCGCCGAGGCAGCGGCGCCACATCAGATAGTCTTCGGGGGCATCAGGTTCGCTCCAGGCGATCAATCTCGCAACGTAGCCTTTCAGATCAGGATCGTCAGGGTCAACGTGAGCCAGCTCCTTCCACCACTTTTCCGTCCGGCCGCGCTCAACGAAAGATCTGGATTGTCCCGGCTTGATCCGCCCCAGAGTCTGAAATGAGCCAAGCGAAAGCAAGGTGAACCAGGCCTCGTCGTCGTCCTCGCGCAGGAGTTGAGGTTCGCACAATTCGCGATAGGTGGCTTTCTCGTAGGCGCTCACCAAGTCTTCGCGGTTTTCATCCCACCATTCGACCACGCCTGAGAGGATTTCTTCGGGGCGGAGCTGTTCTGGCTCGTCTTGATAGACAGGCGGCTGGAACGGAGCCTCATCGCTTAGTAAGGCGATGATCACGCGCTGTTCAGCTGCCGATAGCTTTGCAAATGCGAGGAGCGCGCGAGCGGCTTCTGCGGACTGCAGCCAGGGGACGTTGTGCATTTCGTTGGGCCGGGCCGCCAAGTATTGCAGTGCTGCCAGTTCGCGTCGCGAGTCTCCGCAGGCTGTGTCCAACCAGTTCTTCAAAGTTGCACGCGGAACATAGCCTACCGAAGCACGAGCCAACTGAGCAAACTCCACGGCATCACCAGAATAGTCGGCATGCAAACGCCCTGACGTCGGAGCAAAGCCAGCCCGCATACGCTCGACCTGCCCTTCCTGTGTCTCTCGCGCGTCCTGAGGGAAGAGGAGCTGGGTAGCCGACACGAATTTGTCCTCTTCGGATTTGAGGCGGACGTCGCGTATAGCTCGATCAACACGGTCGCGCTCTTCCTTAGGCCAGTCTTGGCGAGCACTGGGGTTGTACACACCTCCGAGAAGCGCCGCCTGGGCTGGCGATATGTCCGGGCTACTAAACAGGCGTTCAGCCAAAACGCCAAGATCGCACTTGGCCGGACGGGAGAAGCCGAGTTCTGTCAGGCGGTTCGCCCAGATAGTGTCTACGGCATTTGCACCGAGACCAAACTCGCCAAGCCACGCCGAGACACGTTGCAGGATGACTGGGTCCGAAAGCGAATGCTCGTAGACGCTGTCGATGCCATCCACACAGGCTCGCCCACCCGAAGCAAGAGGTACCACTGAGCATTGCGCCACGAGGGTAGACAGGCCCCGTCGGCCCACCGATGTATCTGGCGACCAGCCTTCCAGCACGTGCAGCGCTTCGGTCAGTTCGTCCGCAATATCAGTGTACATTAGATCGACCAGTCGATCGAAAAATGCGTCTCGGCCTTCCGGATTTAATCCGGAGATGGCTGCCACTTCGGCCCAGTTTTCATGCAGAGCCACCAGGCGATCCCCGAGCGGGCCGCCTCGATTACGAAATTCCTCGACCTTGTCGCTGGCCTTGCCGTGGAGCCCCCGCCGACCCTGGTCCATCTCGAAGGGACCATTCAGCAACCAGGCACCGGCAATGACCTCCCCGTCCATCGGAACAAGGTTCCAAAGTCTGCTCCATGTGCGGGGAAAGGCTACCGGCGAGCCATCGACGATCTGAACGAACATCCGGTAACCGCCGTCGAGATCGAGTTGCAACGCGCGTCGGCCACGTCCATAGTCGACCATTGCCAGACCCAGCCCAATATCCTGCGGCTTTGCTTCTCCGGACGACAGCTCATCACCATCGCATAGGATAATCTGGCCGATTTCCGGCGCAGTGACTGGCAGGAACGGCGCTACCAATGCGAAGGCATCCCACGCCATGGCGGCGCTATCGGCCAGTTCGATTGGAACCGGTAAATCGATCACCGTGGCCAGCGACAGTGTGCGATTATACCGCTGTTGCAGCGCGCGACCCTCCTCCCAAGGCTCAGGGATCATCCCCCCAGAATGCGAAATCGCAGGCGTCCGCTAGCCACCCGCGCGTCATTGCTGAGCATGTGTACGGTTTTGAAGCCCAGCCCGTGCCGCCCGTGCATTCCGTCTTTTTCGGACGAGTCCATGTCCAGCATATTATCGAGATCGCGCGCAAACCGCGGCGGAGCATTCGGCCCGGGATGATTGATCGGCCGCCCCAATGGATGAAGCGCAGATGGCAGATCTGGCCGGTTTCGTCGCGCCGGACTTCGACCCGAACGTCTGATTTTCCCGACCCCTGCCGCGCTGCATCGACTGCGTTCTGGAAAAGTTCGAACAGTGCGCGCGAGGCATCATAGTTTCGTCTGTTCATCTTCTCGCGAACCGCGTTCAGCAGCTCTCCGGCTGCCTGAGGTTCACGGATCGCCTGCCACAGCTGCGCCTTGGCGGCAGCCCGTCGCTCGTCCTCGTTCTGCCCGCGTTTGCGCGAATCGGCATCGTATCGTTCGAGCGCCGCGAGCAGGTAGGGACTGCGAGTAAGCTTCTTGATCCGCTCAGCTAGTCCGTCTCGTATGTCTGCTATCGCTTCTTCAAGCGTCGCCTGGTCCGACGCCAGATAGCCATCGAATATATGCACCAGCGCGTTTCGCTGGTTCTGTATGGTCATGCGCAGCGGCGCGTCAAGGCGGCGAATGAAATTGCGAAGGAAATGTGTCGCCTGCTCGAGATCAGCCGGCATCACTGGCGAGACTGTCAAGCGCCATTCGGTAAATTCGCCTTGGTTTCCTTGGCGCCGCCCCATCTTGACGCAATCGTAAAGCAGCTCCGCACCTGCCGTGGCTTGCACTGCACATAGAGTTCCGGCTGCAGACAGCACCGGCGCCTGACCATTTTCGACCTGCTGAGCGGTGAAAGTAATCTGGCTAAGTTGGCTGGTAATGGTGCCACCAACAGAGAGGGTTTTTTCGGCGGCTTCGTCCAGATCGTCACATATCGTCTCGAATGAGGGATCGCCGGCAAAGCGGGCAGCCACCGCCTTGATCGCTGGACTGCGTCCCAGCATTGCCAGGACCATCTGCACTGTCGGATACAATTCCTGAAACAGCACGAACGGTTCGAGCAGTTTGCCGATCACCGCATCGACGTTACGGACCTGTTGGTCCGATAGCGGCGCTGGAGCGACGAAGCCTTCGGGCGGATCAAATTTCAGCGCGGGGTGCAGACGGGAAGACGACGCAATACCAGCCGCCTGCAGCCCCAATTGATCAGCGCGGGCGAAGGTCCCTGCCTCGCTGGGGACCTGCAGATCAGGCGCCAAAAAGCCGTTGTCGGCCAGCAATTCCCCTTTGCGCGCATCGAATGCAGCAAAATAGAGCCGCCGCGCAGCCTCGCCAACCTGTCCGCCACTATTCGCCAGCATTGCCAGCGCATTCAGCTGATCAACGATTTCGTCGATATCGGGCTCAACAAATTGGATTCCGACGAACGCTTGCCGCAGGCTTTCGGCCTCAGGAAAGGCACGCATCGCGCTTGCGACCAGTGGCCAGATACCGTCACCCAGAACACTTTTGGCTAGGGCAAGCTTGCGCAGGTCATCCTCGTGCTTGAGCGCATCGACGACCAGACCAGGCAGCATCCTTTCCGCCAGGTCGCGCAACGTCACCTGATACGATGCGATGCGATCATCCAGCAGCCCATGACGTGCGAGCCCTTGTACGATGGCGTCGGGCAGGTCAGTCGGCGCCACAGGGGCAGCATTGCCGGTCTTCTGCGCATAAAATTCGCGGGCGCAGGGCAACAGATCACGCACATCGCAAGGCGCAGTCCCGTCCTTGCCAGCCGGTAGCCATCGAGTTTGGCGCAGTTGCGTGACCAACTGCTCCTCGAGTTTGCCGACATCGGCCAAGGCGGCTGCAATCTCACTGGCGAAAGCCTGCGGGCTTGATGATTCTAGGGCCAATTCGATCTGGCGCAGCGCCCCCCAGGGATCGATCAGTTGTCGTTGGACTGAATTGGCTTCGCGGTCAGGCCAAGGATCGACGATCTGCACCAATGGACGCATGGCTACCGGCACGTTGTCGAGCCGACCCATCAGTAATGTCGCGGCGCGATGTAGTCCTGTTGCACCCATCGCCTTGTGTAGTGCCAGTTTAACCAGGACGTCATTCGAGATTCCGGACTTCAAAAGAGCGATCGCTTGTCCATCGTCGAATGGTTCGACGAATGCCGAGCGCCGAGCCAACTGCTCGCCCAGCCACGCCTTGTCGCGATCTTCGATTTCGGCCTCGCGCGCCTTTTGTGGATTCACTATATCCGCGACACGAGGATCGAGTAGCCGGACATTTTCGTCAGTGCTTGCAAGCTTCTGGACAATCGACAGCAAGGCCGCGTCCAGACCCGTGATCCGCGCCAGCACGGCGGTCCTGGGCAGATCTGGTTCACCTGAAATGATGCGGCGTAAAGCTTGCGCATCTAGCAATTTGCCCAGATCTTCAAGCAGAGCGATGCGTGCCTCGATGGGGCCGAAACGACGCAACTGTCCGACTATCTGGCACTTGTCTTTATTGCTGTTGCCTGATGCCAAGGCCAAATCCGTCGGCATCGGGAAGTTCTGCCTGGCCTGGTAAATTTCAGGTTCGATAATCGCAGCGGCCAATCCTTCGAGAAGGGTCTTGGGGCCGTGCTGGAAAAGCCGACCTTCTCGCACCAGCTCATGAATCTCGTTGGGGGAAAGGAGAACGCCGCCACCATTGGCGACCCTGACGACCGGAATAACTTTCAGTGACTGCGCGGTACTGTCCCGCGACAGCTGGGCAATGCCAAGGCCCCGGTCAGGATTGATGACCACACTGACGACTGCCAGCGCCTGGTCAGCTTGCTTTCCAGGAATTTTCAGAATGGGCTCAAGTAGAACCAATATCGCGACGACCTCGACCCGATCGAGCCGACGGAAAGGTGCGGCTGCCTCATCAGCCATCCATTCGTCACGCACACAAAGCGTGTATTCTAGTCCTGCCAGAAGAGCTAGCAGGGCGGAATCAGTTACGCTTTTCGGCAGGATCAGCAGCCGTTCGGTCGGCAGGTGACGGGTCAGCCGCTTGATCTGGGCAAATGGGGCCAACTTCGTTTCTGCAGCGACAGCCTGTCGCAAGGAGTCCGCCAACGCCGTGCGTGCCTTTGGGCCCACCGAAGCAGCGTCATGGTCAAGAAGATCGGCGAGAGTCTCCGCGGCATCTTTGTCGCGGAACGCGGCCAGACCGAAGCCCGTGATCAGTTCCGAGAGTTCTTGATCCGTCCATGCCGGAGCCGCCGCCCCCAGCGTTGTGCCGTATGCCAGCGTGAAGCCGTTGGACTGGCACCAGCTGCCAAAGCTGTCCCAAGCCGATACCAAGCGCCGTGGTCGTGTGGTCTCGCTTTCGCGAAGCGGCCGCAGGCCAGCGGCGTCAGTGATGCGCCACGTTGCCTCGCCCCTGTTCTCACGGACCCTAGCGAGAACCCTGTTACCGCAGATAGTCCGGGCCCTTTCGGACCACCATGGGGTTAGTGCGAGGGTCCGCAAGAGATCGACGCGGTCCTTGTCTGCTGGCATGGCTGCAATCGCTTGTGCGATTGCATCGAGGACGCTGGGCAGGGATGCTTCGGCAAGCAAGGCGTCGTTCCAACGAGCCTCGATGCTGTTGTCACGCTTGATATCGATGCGGTCGCTCGAAACAAAGAAATCGCCGTGAACAATGATTTCGATGTGCTCGCGCCCTGCCAGTGGAGCTTCGGCGAGCAGGACCCTGTGGCGCCCCGCCCTTGCATTTTTGGGATCCCCCAGAGGCAGATATACAGCCTGCCAGACGCGCAGACGCGCACCAACCTCGGCCGTTGCTGGATGCCGGGAGACAATAGCGCCACCGTGTGGGGTGGCCTTGCTTTCCTTTACCTGGCCGCCCAACTCCCAAACCAGCGGCCAGTCGTCTAACTTTCGCAATTCGGCAGCGCGGCCATCAGGTTCGTGCGCTTGCCAGCCGTGGACTTGCGCCGTCGCACCATTGACGGTGAAAGTTCCGCCGATTTCGGGCTGCATTGCCGCCTGGGCGGCCTTGCCTGGCCCCGCCAGACGACGAAAACCTGGGGCCACCCGAAAATTCCACGGCCGCTCACCGGGACACTCGATGTCGATTTGTTGGAGATGCCTGAGGCAGCTTAGTGCGGAATGCAGTTGTTCGCTGTCGATGATATCGCGCAGCGCTTCGCGAGGGGTCCAATGAGACTTGATCAAACTGAAGTCGTGGCCCGAACAGGGCCGCAAGGCAGGGGTGCGAAGCGGGATGTAGAGGACGAGCCCTTTTCCGAAGCCATGCGTGTCCGCCCACTGCGTCAACAGCGCTTCATCGTTAGGCGACAGGTCTTTCCAGACGAATGCCCGGTCCGCTTGCGCGATATTCTCGTAGGGGTTGAGGACCATCGTGGTTGGAGTGGGCGCGCCGTCGAGCCGGGCAAACAGGGCATAGGCATCGCACAAGTGATAAAGCGCCTTTTGCCCTAAGCCGAAACGCCCCACGGCATGGTCTTCCCCCGCCTTTCCGCCACCGCTTGCCAGTTGCAGTGCTTCCCAATTGTTGCTGCTTACCGCCCCGTCATTAGCAACAAAGATACCAGGCGCCTGCAACAAGGGATTGTCTGCGCCTGGATGACCTTGGTGGCCGGACAACAGCAGTTTGGATGCCCTGACGTCGTCAGCATTCTGGACCAGTTCCTTGAATATTGTGAAGCCCGACCCATAGCTTTCGCTAAGGAGCCTCTCGATATCCAGCACGACCGATTGCGCGGTGGTCTTGGGAGCCGTCATCGTGGTTCCTCGAAACGTCGAATCGAAAGCCGAATTTTAGGAGAGGCAGGTAGGAAGCCGCCTTCACGCGTGGCTAGCAGCAGGGTCCTAATTGCAGCACTTTGATCGACTGGGGTACTCATCCGAACAGCTTTTCAATGAGCTGATGAGTGCCATTGCTGTCGAAGCCCGACGCCCTCGTTTCCTCCGTTACGATCAGGCGGCCTGCCGGATTGTCTGCGCTCCAAACAGTGACTTTGAGCTCGTTCTCGTACCAGTCGAGCTTCTGCTTCCAGCGCGAGACATATTCGGCGCTGTCCATCATGCCGCAGTGCTCCCAGTACCAAGTCTCTTGGTCCTTCTCGATCGTGAAATCAGGAAGGCGATAGCCACCCTTGCTATCGCTCAACGGGCGCTCGAAGGCGTAACGAATTTTGCCAGCATTCTCGAGCTCGAAGAGCGCATCGGCGATGATGATCTCGGACTTTGAGCTGACCATGTCGCCGCGCCGAGTTGTATGAACGAGTTTCTCCGCCAACCATCCCCAGCGCACTCCCTTTGCGTCCTGGACGGAGAGGTGTCGCATATCAGGCTGACCGAACAAATTCGTGCAACGCCTGGCGGTTTCTGAAAAGAAATCGGATCGCAATTTCAGATAGTGGCTGAATGCGCCTTGATGCAACACCCAGACTCGGTTCTTCTGGCGGGTGAGGGCCGTGTAGAGCATCTCTCGCGTGAGCAAATTGCTATGTTGCGGAAGTACCAGGATGACCGTCCCGAACTCAGAACCCTGAGCCTTGTGCACGGTAACCGCGTAAGCCAGTTCGAGGTATTGTGAGCCTTCCTCAGCAAAGTCACCAGGCTTGAAGCTGTAGCTTTCTCGCGGCTGGGAAGCGAACTCCACCTTGGTCCAATAGAGCTTACCAGAGCCCGTATCGCCATTGACGATACCGACTTCCCCATTGGCAAGGTAACCGTTTTGCTGGCCATCCTCTCGGTTCCATCGTTTCCGCGAGTGGTTGCGCAGGCACATGACCTTATCGCCGTAGGTGATCTGATCCGATCCGCGCGGTGGGATCATCTTCCAGCCTCGGCCCCGCCTTTGGGCAGCTGCTAGCCGCTCAGCCCTGACAGTGCTCTTGATCAGCCGGTTTATCTCAGCCGACCCGCTGGCCATGTTGCGATGAGCAGAGAGGATCTGCCAGGCTTCAGCAGTCTTGCCGCAGCCTGCGTTGAAATAGATGCGCCCGTCTTTCTCGAATCCACCAAGCGAAAGTTCGACGTCGTGCTCGAGTGTTGACCGGTCGCTGCCGAGCTCTTGCGAAAGAACGTCGATGATCAGTTCCCGCAAGTCAGCCGGAGATGTCCATTCACGAAACCTCAGCCGCTCGCTGTCACCAGGAGTTGCCGCTTGCGAGACTATTGCATCTTCACCTGGAGGAAGCGGTTTTCCCGCGAATAGATTGCCCAATTGAACGTCGGGCAATGACAAGGCGGGAACAAGCTTGCGTGATGTTTCGTCGCCATCGCCTGTTCCACCGGCCTGGCGTCGACTGACGGTCAAGCGCGCCAGGCCGTGACCATCCTCCCCTCTAGGTGTTTGATGATGTCAACGAAGGGCCGTCCGGCGCCGATAGGTGGAAGCTGCTGCGGATCGCCGACCAAGATCAGTCGTGCTGATTTGGGCAGAACGCTGCATAGGGAAGCCATCTGCTCTTCGGTCAACATCGAGCATTCATCGACCACGCAGGTAGTGACACTGGCCGTATCTCCGACTTCAGAGACCAGATATCTGCCGGTTGCGCCGTCGTAGCGGCCGAACTCATTGAGAAATTGGGCCAAGGTACGTGTCTGCTCAGGCCTGCTCGTCTGCTGCCCCAGCCGCACGCGAGCCTTGCCAGTTGGGGCAAGCAACAGGATGTCCCTGCCGACAACATCGGGCTGACCGATCAGGATCTTGAGAAGTGTCGTCTTCCCGGTTCCTGCGGCACCAGTAAGGATGGCAATTCTCGAGCGCTCTAAAATGCCGAGTGCAGCGACCTTTTCTTCCTGCGCGGCCTTTTCGTCCTTATCGTCAGATTCCGGTGCACCAAATTCGGAAGTAACAAGCTGCGCCCAGTCAAGGCTGTTTGAGCTTGCATGCTTGAGGCGTGCTTCGATGTGCGCTCTGATGACATTGCCTGCCTGAGCAAAACGCACAAGCTGAGCGTAGGGTTGGTCTTCATATTCGCAGACGTCGATTTCACCGGCAAACTCCTCTTCGCAAAGCTCGAGCGTGGCCGCATCAACGGTCACCGTTCGCGACAGGGGCAATTCAGCCACCGCGGTCGCCAGAATGTCTGCCCGGAGTAGGGTGTGGCCCTGCGATGCGGCCCGTTCGAGAGCTTCAATGACGATCGCACGGAGGCGCAAGGGGTGATCGGGCTCATCCAGCTCGATGTCAGGGGCGCGTGGCAAAGCCGGCGTTGCCGAGGCATCCGCTGCAGGAAACAAACATCGGTCGATGGTTGTCAGGCAGACGGGATCTGGTCTGAGGCGACTTCCCTCAAAAATGAGATAAGGATTCGCCAAGACTGCGGCTGGATCAGCCGTGGAGAAAACGTCCTGCGCTTGCTCCTTGGTGATCTCGAAGCAGGCGAGTAAGCGCATGAGATCATAACGGTCTGCGTCTCGCTTCAGCAAATTGAAGCGCTTGCGCTGCATAGATGTGATTTTTGGGGCATTTGCCGGCGCGGTTCGCGTACCATCGAAGATCGCTTCGACGACCGACCACGCGTCTTCACTAGCATCCAATTCGGGTGCGAGCGCGAGCGCGAACAAGGTGCCATTGAACTTCGCGTCAAAACAGGAAAGCGCACTGCCCAGACCGGGGGCAGCGCCTTGCATTGTCCACAGGCGACTGAGTTCGTTGTCGATCCAGGTGAGGTAATTACCCCACGGACCAGGCAGAACTTTGGCAGAGGCTTCGACTGCCGTTCGCACGGCCTCGAGCGCGGTAATCGCGCTGCCATGGGTTACATGTTCGCTGGCGTAGCGGAATTGCGTATAGGCCTCTTCGGGGACCTCGGCCACGAAGGCAGCCGGATCAATGTCATCCGACGTCTCAGCGAGGTCCAGGACTTGGTGATAGGGCAAGACGACCCCATCGAGCCAAAAGCCTTCATTGTCGGGATCAGGACGCAACGAATGCTGGAATGGCCGCTCCCAAATCATCGAGCGGATGCGACCAGCGGCAGTACCTCCCTCGTACGGGTATTCGCCAACCTTGCCTGCGCTGGTCAGCCGCGCGACGGCCACGATCTGACGCGCTTGCGTCTCGGCCATCGGGGTCTGCCTAGCATAGAAGAAGACCAGTGATTGATCTGCTTCGATGAGCGAATGAAAACCTTCGAGCAAGGCGCGCTGATTGTCGCACTCCTGGACCCAGGGGGTATCGACAATCAACTTTGGTGCCTTGCCTTCCTGAGGCTCTCGAGCGGCTTCAGCTTCCAGACCGAGGTCTTCGGCTATCTGCCAGGCATGTTCGCGCAGCATCCAGCGGAAGGGTGTGAGCACACCCCATAGGCCGGAATATGCACTGCAGCAGGGAGGATATGCTTATGCTCATCACTGTAGTTTGAGTAGTCGAGCCGGCTGGTATGGTTGAAGGCTCGCGGCGACAAAAATGTGCCTCGCTCGGCTAAGCAGGGAGGCATTCGCTCCAGGTCATCGAGCGACGTGCCAGCACAGCTGGCTTCATAGTCGTCATCCCTGTTTTGAGCCGTGCGCCGTACAGCAAGGCAAGCTGAATTACCGATAGGATCTGCGCAGATTCGTCCGTTCCACCCGGTATCGTGCCAAGGAACACGAACGGAAACATGACGAAGAGCAGATCGAGCCATAACACACCTTTGTTTTCGAGTAACAAGAAGAGCTTGTGGCTTGCGGACCGTCAACCCCCAGCACTTGCAAAATTACGAGCAAATACGCCTGACGTGACCCCCTGATTTTCCTCCACGAGCGATTAGAGACTGGCCTGAAGGAAGGACAGATGATGAAGCGTGTGAGGTTTTCGGAGGAGCAGATTATCGGGGTGGTGAAGGAGGCGGAGGCGGGCGCGAAGACCGCTGATCTGGCCCGGCGGCCCGGGGTTTCGGAAGCAACGATCTACAACTGGAAGGCCAAGTATGGCGGGCTGGAGGTGTCCGAGGCCCGGCGGCTGCGGGAGCTCGAGAGCGAGAACGCGAAGCTGAAGCGGCTGCTGGCCGATGCGATGCTGGACAACGTGGCGCTGAAGGATCTGCTTTCAAAAAAGTGGTGACGCCCGTCGCGAAGCGAGAAGCTGCCGCTCATCTCCAGGCGTGCCACGGGATGAGTGAGCGGCGGGCGTGCCGTGTCATCGATGCCGATCGCAAGAGCGTGCGTTACCGTTCCGCGCGGGACGATGATGGTGCGCTTCGCGAGAAGCTGCGCGAGTTGGCCAACCAGCGGCGTCGGTTCGGCTATCGCCGTTTGCATATCCTGCTGCGCCGAGAGGGCGTGATGATCAACCGCAAGAAGACCCAGCGGCTGTATCGTGAGGAAGGGCTTGCGGTAAGGCGACGACGCAGCCGCAAGCGCGCTGTCGGGACCAGGGCACCGGCTCCGGTGCTGGCGCTGCCGAACCAGCGCTGGAGCCTGGACTTCGTCCATGACCAGATGGCTTCTGGCAGACGGTTCCGCGTGCTCAACGTGGTCGATGATGTGACCAGAGAGTGCCTGGCAGCGGTGCCGGACACCTCGATATCCGGTCACCGTGTGGTGCGCGAGCTGGCCCAGCTGATCGCCCAGCGGGGCAAGCCCGGCATGATCGTCAGCGACAATGGCACCGAGCTCACCAGCAATGCCGTCCTGGCGTGGTGCGGTCAGATCGGGGTAGAGTGGCATTACCTCGCTCCCGGCAAGCCGATGCAGAACGGCTACGTCGAGAGCTTCAACGGTCGCATGCGCGACGAGCTGCTCAACGAGACCCTGTTCATGAGCCTTGCCCATGCCCGGATAGAGATCGCGGCTTGGGTCGAGGATTACAACCGGGAGAGACCGCACTCGGCCTTGGGATACGCTACACCGGCGGCGTTCGCCGCCGAACTGAACAAGCAATGGCCTGCTTCGCTCCGCCCTTCGGGCTCCGCTACGCAGCCCATTGCTTCAACCGCGCCGATGCGCAAAACAACCTACCGGCTCTAATCCCAGCCGGAGGAAAGCTGGGGGTCACGTCACATGCCATAGAAATGGCATAGAGGCATATTACCTGTATTGAGCGCCTTTTATAAACATTCGGGCATTTGCGAGGATCCGTACGATGAGGATGCTGTTCGCAATCTTCGGACTGGGACTGACCACGTTCGCCGTTCCGGTTTCAGCACAGCAGTTTGTCTGCAGCGGAACGACGAACTCCCCCTACCCTGAGTTCGTATCCACCTACCATGATCACCGACGGGTGGCGCCCGCAGGCACCGGCCTCACGGGCCGGTTCACGGCATTTCATGCCATCTTCGACGACGCCGATGACGATGACGGCGACGGTCAGGCCGACCTCCGGCTCAACCCGGAATATGTCGTTTATGAGCTGCGAGGCGTCGCGCCAGACAGAAACGGCAACTACGCCGAACCCGAAATCTCGATCAAAAGACCAAATAAATGGTATGCCTCTCCAGGCCTCGTGGATCTGGTCGAAGGCATTGCCGGCGTCACAAATCGCCGTATCGATGACAGCTACAGCGGGGTCGGCACAATCTGGAACCGCGGCCACCTCGCCATGAGCGACCATGCCCAGCGCATAAGCGCCGAGGCTGGATGCAACACCCATGTGTTCTGGAACGCCTCCCCTCAAGCGGCCGATCTCAATCAGGGCCCCTGGCTGCACCTCGAAAACTATTCGGCTGCCGCCTCGAACAAATACCGGAGCGTTTGGGTGGTTGCCGGCCCGATCTTTGACCCCTCCACGCCCAAGCTGACCATCGGCGACCCCGGAGAGCTGAGGGTCGAGATTCCCGATGCGTTCTTCAAGGTTCTGATCCACGAAAGCCCCTCTGGGATCGACACCCTCGCGTTCATTTTTGAGCAGCCGAACGCAGCAGGACCCGATGGCAAGCCAGTGCCAACAGCCAGCTGGGTCAACTGCAAGAACGCCCGCCAAGCCGGTCATGTCTACGATCATCGCCCCAATCTGGTGACGATCGAGGAGATCGAGCGGCGAACCGGGCTGCGATTCTTCTCCGACCGGCCAAACCGGCAAACGCTGATCCGCGCCCGAGCCCAACAGCTCTGGCCGGTCGAAACGGTGTTCTGGGATCCAGGTTCCTCATGCGCCGCTCAGCGCAGCCACCCATAAGCGCGGGGGCGCTGGCATGCCGAAAAACCTCGTCATCCTCCTCGATGGCACGTCGAACACGATCAGCGAAAGCCGGACCAACATCCTGCGGCTGTTCGGCGTTCTCAAGAAGGACGAAAACCAGCTCGTCTATTATGACCCAGGCGTCGGCACCCTCGGCGCTGACAGCGCATATTCGCACTTCCTGCAAAAGGCGCATGAGCTCTGGGGTCTCGCTACCGGCTGGGGCTCGATAAGAACGTCAAGGAAGCCTACCGGTTCCTCATCGACCACTACGACAACGGCAAGTCGGACGGCTCAGGCGAAAGGGACCGCATCTATGTCTTCGGCTTCAGTCGCGGCGCATACACAGCCCGCGTGCTGGCAGGGTTCATCCACGCCGTAGGTCTCATCCCGAAACACAATCTGAACCTGCTTGATTATGCGTACCGCGCCTACAAACGGGTCGATGAACAGGACACGGCAGGCGCATTCAAGGAGGTGCGCCTCTACGAACGCGCCTTGGATCCCGATCGACCACCAATCCGCATGCTTGGCCTGTTCGATACCGTTGCGTCACTCATCGAGCATGGACCGCGTGGCCTGCGGCTGAAGTCGCACGCCTTCACAAGCGAGAATACCAGCGTCCAGTCCGTGTACCACGCGGTCGCTCTCGACGAGCGCCGGACGATGTTTCGCCCACAGCTCTGGCCAGCCGGGAAGCCATATTGGGGCAATCCGTTCAACAGCGAAGCCGCCATTCCCCAGGAGGTGGAAGAAGTCTGGTTTGCCGGGAGCCACGGCGACGTCGGCGGCGGCTATCCCGAACATCAGAGCGCCCTGTGCAAAGTGCCCCTTGTCTGGATGCTCGATCGCGCGAAGCAATGTGGCCTCGAGTTCAAAACGGCCAGCATCAACTCACTGGTCTATGGCAAGAGACAGGACTCGAAATACGTCCCGCCCGATCCGCTGGGACCAGCTCACAACACCATGACGCTCGCATGGTCGATCCTCGAGTTCCTTCCGCGACGCAAACCCCGGGACTCCAAACGGCCATCGTTCCTCGGCATTTCTTTGCCGCTCTTTGAACCTCGCAATGTGCCCGCTGACGCAAAGATCGATGAGTCTGTGCACAAGCGCAGATCCGAGCTTGGCTACGCGCCCGTCAATCTGCGGCGAGAGGAGATTGGCGCGTTGTCCCAGTGATGGCACAGCCGCAGGGTAGCAAGCGCCGCCGCCGCTCAAAGATGTGCTAGCGCGTCTCGCGCAACTTGACGCGCGCTGGGCTTCATTCTGCCGCGCGCGCCCCCCCTTCCCTCGCCATGCCGGTCGCAGCGACCGGCAGAAACTCCTGGCGATAGGCGGTCGGGATCAGCCGCATCTGAGCGCGAAAGTGTGCTCTGCCACCTGAAAACTGGATTGACGTGATGGGGTGGACGGCCCCTGCACCAGCGTAGCTGTGCAATGATGCGGCCGTAGAGCCACGTCTAGAGGAGCCGTCCCATGCAGCAGGATGTTGTGACCGTCGGAGTTGATCTGGCGAAGAACGTGTTTCAGGTTCACTCGATCGGTGCGGATGGGAAGGTGTTGGTGCGCCGACAGCTCCGGCGCGCCGAGGTGCTGAATTTCTTCTCGGCACTGCCGCCCTGCCTGGTCGGCATGGAGGCGTGCGCGTCGGCGCACCACTGGGGACGCGAGCTGATAGCGCTCGGCCACGACGTGCGGCTGATGCCGCCAGCGTATGTGAAGCCGTACGTGAAGCGCGGGAAGACCGATGCTGCCGATGCAGAGGCGACCTGCGAGGCAGTGACCCGGCCGACCATGCGATTTGTGACGGTGAAGACGCCCGAACAGCAAGCCGTGCTGATGCTTCACAAGACCCGCGACCTACTCGTCAGGCAGCGGACCGGGCTCATCAACGCGTTGCGCGCCCACCTCGCCGAGTATGGCATCATCAGCGGCAAGGGGCCGGGCGGGGTCACCGTGTTGATGAAGGTGCTGCACGAGGCGCAGGAGCGGCTGCCGGAGCACGCGCGATCGGCCCTCCACACGATCGGATCGCAGCTTCGCGCGCTTGCCAGTGAGGTGCAGCGGCTTGAGGCCCAGATCCTTGCCTGGCACCGATCCGATGCTGCGAGCACCCGGCTCGCCACCATTCCCGGCATCGGTCCGATCACCGCTTCGGCCATCGCGGCGGCCGTGCCGGACGCGACCATGTTCCGATCCGGGCGGCAGTTCGCGGCGTGGCTCGGCCTCACGCCGCGACCACACGGCTCAGGCGGCAAGGAGAAACTGGGCGGCATCAGTAAGCAGGGCGACGGCTATCTGCGACGCCTGCTGGTGGTCGGCGCCACTGCGGTGATGCGCATGGCGCGCAACGAGGTCTACGCGGCAGCTGCCGCGTGATCGCCATCCCCGCCGCAAGCTGAGCAGCGGCGGGGTGGTGCAGAGGGTAGCTCAGCGATGATGACAGACCGGTCAGACCGGGGATCGCACAAACCCAGGGGAGCAGAGCGCCTCGAGCGCGATGACGTGATTAGGGATGCGATCCGCGGAGTTCATCAGGGCCAGCAGCCATGCGGTGCTGCGCGAACAGGCCGAACACATGGATGCACCCGACCGGTGCCCATCACGCTGCAGATACTCCTTGCACCGCAGGGGCCGTCCACCCCATCACGTCACTCCCAACGGAACAAGGCGGGCCATGCACTTCATCAGCCAGCGATGACTATCTGGCTTATGATGTAGCCCAAGGCAGCCGATGCAACGTTCACATACTCTTGGTCGCGTGCTGGCCTTATTCGAACGGATCGGAGGTGATAGAATCCATAGACCGCTTTAACTCATGTTAGGCCTCCAAATCGACAGCCCAAGGATCGCCCCCACCCAGCCTAGCCCAATGATGACATACGTTGGTGTTAACGTTGCCCTGGAAAGGATTGCTACAGCCACGAACCCAACTAGTAAGCAGGCGGCTCCCCGCATTCTGTAATGTGGAACAAAGCTGACCACAATTGCAAGCGTTCCGAATGAGTAAAATACTGATCTCAGTAGAAATACACGATCCTGATTGAAAGGCCATACATTCTGAATTTCAAAAATCACTCCCGCGATAGCTGCGATAAGCAGAAGGGCGATTGCACGAACGATAATCATGTCAGCATGGCCCCTTAGTTTCCGAGTTACAGGCGTTTTGCAGGACCTGTTGGTCCACGCCTTTCCAGGTGCTATCCACCTGCGGCCCCCAGATGCCTTCCAGAATTGGAGCCTGCTGCCATGCATTCCCCTCGCCATAGGTTTGGATAGTGATGCTACCATTCCTTCCAACCTCACCATAACGCATCACAAAGCCCTCATTATTGCCGGGCCGATCGGCCCGGCGGGAGCGGAGCGACCTGGCTGCGCACCCGCGCGGCCACCTGCAACGCCGGCACCACGCCATAGCGCACCTGCCAGCGCCCCGCCGATTGATATTGCTGGATGATTTGCCACAGGCGACTGCAGGGCAGTTTCAGCGACGGCGCTTATTGCCCCGTAAAAACCACCACATGCACCCCCGGCGACGGCGGCGCTTTTATCTCGCCGTAAATTCCCATACCCCCTCCGACGCCCATGTCTCCAACGACGAGCAGCTAAAGCGGAAGAGATTCAAGTGCTTAGCACGCCCCTGGCACCAAAATGGCACCAGAGTCTCGCTCATGGTGCCACCTGCCTCCCTAAAAAACGATGTGCAGACAATGGCTTACACCATAGGGGGAGCCAGTCCTTTTATCTTGCATTCGTTCTACTCCGTCTCTTCCGCGCCAACACCGTCGATGCCGCGTCCGTCTATGTCGCGATCAGCAGGACACGGGAGGGCGCGGGCCGCGCCGGCCTCACCGAGGCACTCGGCCTGCGCGATGGCGCGCAGGTCGGGCGATGGACAAGAAGATCAGCGGAATGGCTTTCCTAGCTCACGACCACGACTGGCCGTCTAACCAGCGGGGCCTTTGGAACGAGCGCTCCAGAGCAATGCCGAGATCGACAAAAGAGCCGTGTGGGCGGCAACTATCGCAAGCCAAGATAGTATGAACGTTCTCCTCTGCTCAGCGCTCACTATCACTGAGCCAACTTGCCCCGCGTTCCACATTCCAGAGAACATGTTGAGAAAGAACGATGACTCGATTGGCAGGAACGAAAATATGATAGCTATTGCCATTGCCCCGAGGACAAGCAGCCAACCCGAAGTTCTACCAGACAGCCTGGAAGCAACAATGATTATGCCCACGCCTATCACAAGCTGAATCGCGTAAGATGCGTCAGAGGACGAGCCGATAAGTTGCAACCCTAATAGGATTAGCGACAAAACAGCAGCCACAAAGGATAATAAGGTAAAACATAACCGTCCACTCATCTAAACCCTCTCCTAGTGCGAGCGCGCTCGATAATAGTCCTCGAGTTACTCACCCACGTTCCGCGAGCGGCGTTTGAGAGAGGACCCATCTGCTTCCAAGAATTACCTTCGCCATACGTGCGTATCGTAACCCCCCCCCTGATTATCAGGAACGACCTTTCTAACTACGAACCCTGAGCCAGGAGCGTGATCAGCTTCTGTAAAGTTGGTCACCACAGTTGTTCCTGACGTGTCCCGGCTTGTAAAGGAAGTGACGTGATCAGCCCCCCACGGCCCCGGAATGTTTACGTCGATTGATGTTCCCCCAGGGGTTGCAGCGCCCTCTCCGGGGGTGGGATGCTGAACAAGTTCACCTGTCAGCAAATTACCGTAAGATGCATCACCGGTGCCCGCCGTTACGTCGACATTATAACTGTGGAAGGTTATGTCAGACGGCTTGAAGTCCTCCCAGCCCTCAGGCGTAGGGAAGCTAACCGGGTCGAACGACTTGTCTTCAGGCGTGCAGACTGTCGTTCCATCGTTGCTTTCGCAGCGCTCCCCCGTTGGATCGCGCCCGTTAACCGGATCGTTTGCGACATACGTATACAGATTGATTTGGTCATCATAACCGATCGGATCGGTCTGCAGGAAGCGGCCGAGGGTTGGAGAGTAGATGCGTGCCTTGTAGTAATACATGCCTAGCTCAGGAATCCAGGCTTGGCCAGTATATTGGAACCGCCCTGTGTTGCCACCACCGGGGATGCCATACTCGTCATAGGTGTTGATGTCGGTCACTGCGCCCGACCCATTGGTGACCGCGATGATTGAGCCCTGATGATCGGCCATGAGATAGCGTGGTAAGGCTGTGCCGGTGCCCTCGTACCAGATAACCGGATCATCCTCCGCGGCGCCGTGCACATAGCGCCGCAGCATCGTGCCGCGGAAGCTGACTGACCGGCATTGGCGGAAGCAGACGTTCATTGCTCTTGTCGGGAATGGCCGACTCTGGGTCGGGAGCCGTCACGGCTCATAACGGGTCGATAATGGCGGCTTTGCCTCTCTCATGGAAAAATGCTGTCGTTCGTAAAGCGACCCCATTGTGGACGTTAAGCCAATCGCTATCCTGATCGCGTGCAACTGCTGAAAACATTCCCTTGGTGGCTGACTGGCCTGCTTCTCTACCTCTGGTCGGTTCCGATGCTCATCGCTGCCCTCTGGGTTTTCGATCTTCGTTTCTCATATGACGGAGATCTGCTTTTTTGGGTGATCGCAGCCTACATTCTGCCGGTTGGTGCGATCCAGGAAATGTCGGGAGTAGAGTTTGGCACCTCACTGGGCATCTACCTCGGCATCTTGGCGCTCGCCACTGCATGGTTCGTGCGAAGCCAGCGCAACATGCATTAACTGGTTTGAACCAGCGTCTGCAAATCCACCCATCTGCGGTCATTGGGCACTTTCGCTTTCACTCCCGACAGCGGACATGGCGTCAGGCTTCCGTGCCGCCTCCTTGGCCTTTGCCGGGTATGAGGCCATCGGTGAAAGCTGCATGGCATCAGATATCTGAAACCTATCTATCGGTTCCGCGCGACTTTCCCCATTGGCGCGCCGCCGCGTAGCCGAGATAGCCGGTGGCAAACAGCGCGTAGAGCGGCTCGGGCAGGCTTGCCAGATAGGCGCCCATGTCCTGGGCGGCGGCGGGGTCCATATTGGCGGGGCAGCGGTCCACGCCCTCGACCTCGCTCCGATGCTCCGCGCGGCCGGGCAGGCGCGAGACGTCGGGGCTTCTTTGGCTTATGGGATTTGGCCTTTGTTCCAAAGTCCGAAGCCTCAGGAACAGTCCGCTTTCGCACCTCTTTCGAAAAAACCTGACAGGCTGAAACCGACCCCAAAGCGGCCTTCGCATGAGGCACCTGATGAAGGCGTGATTGAATGTCCTAGCTATCTCAAGTATGCAGGAGTGCTGGCTTAGAGAAACGTATGACCAGCACCCTTCCTCCCGTTCACGCCGCTTTTGTCGCACGCATCCTCGCGGCGGTGAAGCATCATCCGTATGTCGACGGTCTGCTTGCGGGTGGCTCGTTCATCCATGGCGGATTGGACGAACACTCGGATCTGGATTTCGTCCTCGTGATCGACGAGGTTGCATATCCGCAGGTCATGAATTCACGAATGGCATTTGCACAAAGCCTGGGCACGCTGATCAGTGCCTTTTCGGGAGAACATGTGGGCGAGCCGCGCTTGCTGATCTGCCTTTACGGGCCCCCGCTGCTCCACGTGGACCTGAAATTCGTGACTGCATCCGATCTTGATCACCGAATCGAGATGCCTGCGGTGCTGTTTGCGCGCGATCGCGAACGCATCGCGGCACAGCTTGGCGCCGCGACGATCGCTTGGCCCAACATGAGCCCGGACTGGTTCGAAGCACGCGCCTGGATTTGGCTGCACTACGCCGCCACCAAGCTGCTGCGCGGCGAACTGTTCGAAGCGGTTGGCATGCTTTCCTTCTTCCGTGAACAGGTGCTCGGTCCGATGCTATACCGCCGGGCAGGTCTGCCGCAGCGCGGGGTCAGACGGATCGAGATGCTTGGCCTCGACGGGGACAAAGCGCTTGCATCGACAGCGCCGCAGCTTGAGGCTGCGTCGGTCAGAGCTGCGCTTCTATCGGCGCTTAACTTGTATCTCCAACTTCGGGCGGATGCGCCGCCGCAGAACGCCACCGATGGTATGCCGTCTATGTTGCTGAGCTTTCTTGGAGCTGACCTGTCTTGCTCGAACGTCATCTCGGTTCCAGAGGCACAGGACGTGATTGATTGACGGCAGCTTCCCACCCATCAGCGGCCATGAGAGGGGCCGAGCCGCGATCCTGAAAGCGGTATGTCGGCTTTGCTCCGGCCGCGAAAAGTTGCTGCCATTCAGCAAACGACCCCGTTACTGCCGTTCCAGCCTTCGCTACACTGACAGATGATCACGGCGTGAGGGCAAAGCGATGAGAGGCGATTTGACAGGTGGATGTTTGTGCGGTGCCGTGCGCTACACTCTTCGCGATGGATTTCGATTTCGACCGTATGCCTGCCATTGCACCGACTGTCAGACGCGAACTGGCGGAGCCTTCAGCAAGCATATGTTGTTCGCCAAGCAGGATCTCGACATCGCGGGCGAATTGGACGTCGGTTCCTATGAACAGCCGAGTGGTGCCCTATCATCGATCTGGGGTTGTCCGAATTGCAAGGTCCGCATTTTCGCCGAGAATGACAAGCGTCCGGGCTTTGCATCGTTGCGCTGCGGAACGCTCGATCGAAGCCACGAGGTTGTACCTGCCGCTCATCTTTGGGTCAGCAGCAAGCAAGCCTGGGTGACGCTCCCTGATGGGGTACCCGCACTTGCCGAACAACCACGGACCCAAGCCGAATGGATAGCGCTTGTCGGCCCTACTCCGAGTTGGCGATCAGCCTTGCAAGGTTTTGCTGCCAAAGCCGCCATGCCGGAAACCACCCATTACCGGTCATAAGCGAGGTCGATGCTCGGCTCTGAAAGCAGCATGGCGGGTTTTGGCGAACCCAGCCATTCAGTATGTCGTTCGGGAAGGACCGCAAAGTCCCAGTTCCGGTCGTGCGCAGCTCTCGAATCAATGGTTTGATTTCGGCAGAAATTGCCCTGCCGCTTTTGGGATCGAGCCCAAATGCTGCTGATGGTTTCAAGCAGGTGATGGGGCGGCGGATGGTCACCCGCTATGCTATCGCCATTCCTCATAGCGTCGTCCCCGCCCGTGATTTCCCGTCCATCCTGGTACCTCGAGGCCGGTCTCGGCAGCATCAGCGGCTAGGCAGCGGGTGTGATCTCGCCATCAGCTTTCGCGCAGCCCGAGCCGGTCATCGTCGTCTACAAGCCGAAGGCACTCGTCCCACTTCCAGAGAACCGCGTTGAGCGCCTCCGGAGGCGCGCCCCGCGCGAAGCTCGGTACGATCAGTCCACGATATCCCTTGAGGATTGCGGCATGCGCCAAATCGTGTGTGAGCACCGCCTGACCCGTCAGCATGCGGTCCCGCCACGAAGCGTGAGCCAGCTCGTCGCGCGTAATGCCGAACGCTCTTAGTGCCGTTGCGTCTCGGCCATCGAGCAGTGGCCCAATGTCCGCCTCATAGGCGACCAACATCGTCGGTTGCAGCGTTCCCACCTGGTTGGCTTCGCGCAGCGCGGTTTCGGGGGCGAGCGATGTGTAAAGCGCGGGTTGGCCGATGCGGTTGAACCGTCCACCGTAACGGGCCGCTCCCTCGCCAGACAGCGGATTGCGCGCCCACCTGGGATTCAGAGCACGATAAAGCAGCCCGGTATACTGCATGGTGTCAGGCGTGAATGCCTGCGTCGACCGCGTCGATGTAGGTCAGGACATCATCGGCGCGGTTGTCCTGCACCAGATCCATTGCGGTCCTGCCGGAAAATCCGGGTAACGGCTCAGAACGATACCACGCATAGGCAAGCAGCGATGAGCCGAAACGCGGTTCGACCTTGTTGAGCACTTCAACCATCTGGCGGATTCGGCGCTGCGTCCGATCGGAAGCGATCCGGTCCTTGCGCTGTATGGCATCCTTGCCGAGCCCGAGCGAGCGAGCCAGCTCCTCAACGGTTGTACGGAGGGTCGCAGCGATCTTGCCGGGAGCGAAGGCGCCATTCTCGGCGTAGTTCTGAAGCGACATTGCCAATCTCCACGGGTTCTGACGCATTTTAGCGTCTAAATCGGCGGCAAGCAACGTCGCTATCACTGGTTGGCGTCGCTCGCCGGATGCATCCGGCCAGCTGGTGTAGATCGCGGAAAAGGGGGCATCGCGAACCGCGAGATCATTCGAAGGGAAGACGCTCCCGCTGGCGAGGAAGCCCTCGTTGAGCGGCTTGGCGGTGATCTGCACCATCTCAGGCAGGCCACAGGCCATCTCGACCTGCTGTCGCCTCCGACTTTCATCCTCAGATGGGTCAGAGCAAACCCGCGGCTCTCATCGAGAAGACGCCGCCGCTGGCAAAAATCAGGTGGTCGTGGAGGGGCACTTCGAGCTGGTGACCGATCTGAGCAAACGACCGTGTGACTGCTATGTCCTGGAGGCTGGGAGTCGGGTCCCCTCCCGGATGGTTATGGGCCATCACCATACGTCGCGCTCCGGCGTTGAGCGCTTCATGGAACACCCTGCGCAGTGGCGCGTCCACATATGTGCGGCTACCGATTGCGATCAACAGGTCCTTAAGCGGACGCCCATCAGACGTCAGAAGAAGCACTCGAAAAACCTCTATCGGCAGCGATTTAAACGATGGAGAAAAATAGGACTCGAGAAGACTCTGGTCCAGATTGGACCGTTTTTGGGCCAACGCCATTGAAATGCCAAGCGTGAGTTCGCTTTTAATGATCGGACCTCTCCCAAAGAAAGGATTGCCGATATGTGCACAAACCAGACCATACCCCAAATTGGAACCAGAGATAATCTAATTAATCTTACAACTGCGGAGATCAGGGAAAACCTGACCGTCGTCGCTGACATCCTCGGTCTGCGGGGTCAGGCCCTGGCCGCCTGCTATGTCTCCATGGCAGTGGATCAGCTCAACCGGCGGGATATTCTTGCGGCAGAATCCGACAGCGCTGTCGCCAAATGATCAGGTCTCTCCGCCTGCCAGTCGGCCAGAGCTTTCGAGTAGTGTTCGAAGGCCCTCCCCTGCCCTGTGCGGCAGCACGGAGCGCAATGTCGAGCTCGACGAGAGGCGGGATGCCCAATGACCGCTTGATGCCCTCAAGCGCTCGACGGGCATAGCTTTGACGATATGTTCGTGCCGCGCTGGCATGCTGCGCATGCCCAACCGGGTCACGAACAGCGCGCCAAAACTCGTCAAACGGGTCTCGAGGCCCCTTCCCCGCGGCCCAGGCGACAAGAAGCGCAAATCTGAGCGCTCCGGTCGGCTCGAGCGGCCCATTCGCACAACGTTCGGCCGCGTCGGTCAGCGCCACCAGCGCACGAAACACCAGCTCATCATGTCCGATTCGCATACCCGGCAATTAGAACATTACCGGAACATCGTCTCCTGTGGCTTGTGTGCCAGCCAACGGCAGTCTGGATGATCCGCCGAGCCTTGTTGCTCGGTCATCAGCCCTACGCAGCTGCAGTGTGGTTCATTGCGACACGGCGATGGCGAACCATCGTACCGGTTAGGCCGAAGCCGCAGATCAGCATTGCCCAACTCGTCGGCTCAGGCACCGCATTGGCGGTGATGGACCATGCAATCTGCCCTAGGGACGGGGATACGAAGCCTTGTAGCCATATCTGCGGCCGGCCACGCGAAATGTGGCATACCGTGGTGAACATGACCGGGATCGCGCAGTCCGTTGCGGCTTGAAAATCAGGCGGATAGGTGAGCCTGAGTGTGACTGAGTTTGGCGTCGAAAAGCAGGCTCCGAAGCCAGCGCACCCAATGTACATCGGCCGCAGGTCGGATGTGACCCATCCGCTTGGGCGCCGGGTATAGATGACCTCTGGCACCTCGCTTGATACTCTCGGCTCCATAAGGGAACCGGCAGACCAAGTGAGCGTGTAATCCCATGTTGTGCCTTGGCTGTGGGCGATCGGGGCCTGGAACAGGCCACCGAAGCGTGCACCCGGTTCTGCGACGCCGGACATAATCACGTTCGCGTCCGCGGACGTCGCAACCGCCAGCGCTATTGCCAGAGCGTTGAACACCTTCATGCTCCCTTCGAAGGAATGATCGGGCCCGTCGTGCTTGGTTCTCTCATTCATCGGTCCACATCGCCAGTCGCAAAGCATGCCGCTGCGCATGGCTATTGCGTAGATGGAAATGCTTCCGACCGTTTCTGAGGTTCCTCCCTCCCCTGCCTATCCCCGAACGGTACCGTGGACAGCGGCGATTTCTTCGCATGCGCTCATGAATCAGCCGGGAGGCGGGTAGCTTTGTCCGGCGGTTACCGACTGTATAGCTTTGTGACCAGCTTGCTCGAGCCGTCAGGTGCGATGCCGCTTCACGGATCTCGGTGTTGCGATGCTGGGCGTATCTCTCAGGAGGCTCTTGCCCGCTTCAACCCCCTTCGATTCTTTTGGGAACATCTACCCATTTAGAGATTTAACCGGTGTTTTTAGAGAGTTAGCACAATAGGACCGGCGGGTAAGGCATTGAAAACATGCGATGAAGCTTGGACAGCTTGTTCCCGTTGTGTCGTGTCCCCGTTCCTGATGTATCGATGACGGCGTTCCCGATGTGTCGAATGATCGTTCCCGAAATGACGATCGCTGTTCCCGATGTATCGATGGACCGCCAGGTGGTCTGAAAATAGCCCGCCGATTGAATCAGTTTGGCAGGCGCCTTCCGGAATGTCGTTCAATCGGGCTGCGATCATCTCCATCCCCACTTCGCCCCGGGTCTCGACTCTGCGCTGGCTCGGCACAAACACGATACTTCAGGAACGCCCCGCTCACCGCAGCGTGTGACGGTTCGCCTCGTGATAGCGGCGCACCCAGCCGATGAACGCGTTCTGATAGCTCGCCGGGGTACGAGCAGGGTCTTCCGCAAGCCACTCACGAAACAGCTGGTGCAGGTTGTGATAGTCCCACCCGGGACATTCGTGCCGGAGTTGCTCCAGCGTCTGCGGTGTGAGGTCGATCAGACGTGGGCCAGGGTGCGCTGCGGACGGGCGAGCCCCCTCGCCTCGCTTGGCTTTCTGCGCCGGTGGCCGCGCCGGATTAGCCTCCAGTCGCCGGCGCATCCGAACCGAAGGCTCGCGCTTGCCGTCCACATGCTCAACCTCAAGCATGTAGCCCGGCAGTTCATTCCGCTCGACGATTTTCAGGAGCTCGAACTTGAACCGGCGGTACTGCCCTTCGGCTCCCGACTTTTCAAAGAGCGTCGGCATCGAGATGGCAAAGCCCCCTCCCCTGCCCCGCCGGCGTGCTTGCGGGCAACCTTGTAGAGCCACCGCTCTCGCCCACCCGAAATGTCAAAATATGCCCTGTCGATCGACAGCACCCCGCCCTGCATCAGGACGCCTTCGTAGAACCAGTTGCTGAGTTCGATCGTCATACCCCGCGATCGTTCGGTCTTTTCGTCGACAAGCTGCGTCCAGCCATCGAGCCAGCTGAAGGTCGCCTCCCGGCGGTTCTCTGCCCGGATGTTTGTCTTCACCGTGGTCGCGACCAGGCGATCAAGCGCTTGACCCAGAAGCTCGTACGCGCGTCCCGTCGGCGGTCGTCCGATCGCCCTGAGCAGGTCGTATGGCATCAGGTGGAGACGCCGCGGGATGTCATTCAGCCCTCGCCTTGCCATGTCGGCGAGCGCCGAGGCGCAGTAAATGAGGATGTCCGCATCCCAGATCGTCGCCATGCCATAGTCGGGGTTGGCCGACACATGCACCCATAGCTTGCCATCAGGGGACCGGTAGTCGATCGGCTTGATGCGCTTGGACTTCGAGATGCTGAAAAACGGCCGCTCCATCATCTCCCGCTGATCACGCAGCGGCAGATCCGCGAGATACGGCAGGAACAGATCGAACTGTTCGGAGCTGAGTTTTCGTTCGATGCTGGTCATGACCCGTACCATTGCCCCCCGGACGCCCCCACGCGAGCGCCCTGTCCTTTCGACCGATGTTTCCCCGGGGAAACATCGATCCTGCGTCCCGAAGCCCCCAGAAAGTTTCCCCGGGGAAACATTGTTGGAGGTTCACTTCGGCTTCTTCCGATCCCCAAACTGCAACCGGGCGAGGGCCGCTCTGGGAGCAGACAATCTACAGATCCACGATGGCCCCCAAAGGCGTGTCTGAAGATCGGCGGCGAGCTTTCGCACCGGCTTAGGGCTTGGCTGCTCAGACTGAGCCCTGACCACTGTGCTCCGATGTTTCCCCGGGGAAACATTCCCCGACCAACTCGATCCGCTAGGTTGCTTTGACCCGACCGACGGGCAGGGGGCTCGTCATACTGAGCAGGGGCGGACAAACGTGCACGATACGGCAGAACGTCCTGCCGGGGTCCAGCACCAACATCACCGACGGTACGATCGCCATACGCCTCGACAAAGCCCAGCCTGACAGTTCGGCGCTCGCCTGGGTATCGCGAGGGAACTTCCTCGGCAGACAATCTGGTGGTTGCGCACACCAGGATGCTGGTCCGCGGTCGTGCAGGCGGGCCCGCACAGTGCATCTGCCACAGGAAAGGCAAGAGGGCTGGGTGTGTGCCGGGAAGTCTCGAATAGAGGCCTGAGGCAGCGCTGTTCATCGCACATACCCATCGCAGCCGGCCAAGCCGGTTCGGGTCAGGACATGCCCGGCCAAATGTTTCCCCGGGGAAACATTCTCAGATGCCCGCCCGCTTGACCGGCCTCGGCCACAAGCCGATGCCGAGAGCCAAAGCCTTTGGGTAGACATGGGCGCAGCCAGGCTCGAATGTCTGCCACAGGCGCCGCAGGCTTTCGATAAGCCCTGCCGCGCCACACTGCTCTGAGATATCGGACGGCCTCCAAATCGGCGAACAGCCACGAACGGGAGAGGGCAGGGGGGCAAGTGATGTCGGCCGCGAGACCGACTGGCACGCTTTGCATGAACATCCTGGCCGGCCGTTTTAGCGACATGTCGAGGAAACGCCCCGGGATAACCCGAGCCCGATGTCGTCTCGCTAAACTCTGGTATTCCCGTTCTAGGTCAATGGGTTGCGCGCGAATGTTTCCCCGGGGAAACATGTTTCCCCGGGGCAAGAGACATGAAAAGTTTCCCCGGGGAAACATCACCTGAGCCGTACGCCGCCACTCGCCTCCAGATGCCCGAGCATATCCCGGAGCGCATCCAGCAGCTCCTCGTTGCTGGCTCCAGAGCCGGCATGTAGCCGCACGGTCACCCCCTGGCGGTTTGCAGACTGAACGCTCACCATCGGCCGCCCAAGGCTGCTCTGAACAGCCCAGTTCGGAGCCTTGGCCTTCTCCGCCGTGTCCGGAGCCGCAAGCAGCTGCGCCAGAACCTCGGCGAAGGGAAGGGGGCTCCGCTGCTGTCGCCGGCGATCGGCTTGCTCAGTCGCAATGGCCTTTGCGCGCTTCCGAATAGCCTTGGCAGCAGCAGCGTCGTCCAACGCCTGCGCCAATGCATATGCCGGTTTCAGCGCCACATCTGCGGGCGACGCGAAAGCCGCGATCACGTCGTCAGGAATGGCGCCGACCTTGAGCATCTTCGACAGCCAACCCTTGGACAGCCGCAAGCGCTCAGCCATCCGCGTCTGGTGCCCGCCATAATGGGCATCAAGCGCAGCGAGGTAGTTCCGCGCACGCTCCAGGTCGGACACGTCCTTGCGAGCCCGGTTCTCGATGTCCGCCAGCCGGAATGCAGCTTCATCGTCGAGGTCCGCGACCTGGGCCACAAACATCATGTCGGGCCAGCTGTTGGCGCGCAGCCAGCTGATCGCAAAATGTCGCCTCGTGCCGGCGATCACCTCGAAATCATGGTCCGGATCCCCGGTGATCCGCCGCACGACAGCGGGGACCTTCTGACCGCCCTCAGCAATGATCGAGTCTATCAGATCGCGGACGCCTTCCTCGGTCAGATGGGCATAGCTGCGTGCATTGCCTGCCCACACCCGAACGCGCTTCGGGTCGAGCAGATGCTGGGTCACCTGGCGCACTTCGCCGGACGCCACCCGCGCAAGCGCGGCCTCACGACCGAGCAAAGTCATGCCGCGAGCACGAGCAGGGCGCTCGTCAACGACGGGGGGAGGGGAGGGGACGGCTTCTTCGTCGCCCAGCAGATCCGCAAGATACTTTGACTGCTTACCGGCCATGATGGTTTCCAGTGGGTTTGGGGGCGAGATCCAGCGTTGTAAGCCCGTGGAATGCGTCAGGCGGCGTCACGGACAATCGCCTCTTCACTGGCAGGAGCGACCCGACCCCAGCTTGCGCGGACAAGCTGCTCAACCTGGGCAAGCGCTTCGTCGAGATTGGCCTTGCAGCGCTTGTGGGTCCGGGGCGTACCAATCGGCTTTTCGAGCTCGTAGATCGTCATCATGCGAAGCGCTGCATGGCTGATTTCCGCGGAGTCTAGGATCGGGACCGGCAATAACGCCGGGCCAAAGCTCTGCTCCATGATCGCACGCACCATCGAATGGCTCGGATCGTTGCCATCATATTTGGAGCAGATCAGGCGCACGAAGCTGTAGGTGACATCGATGCCCGCCGACGACAGCTGGTGCAGCACCTGGTCCATCATCGACAAAAACTGGACCGTCGAGCAGAAGTCCGGGGTCGTAGCCGCCAAGGGTACGAGCAGGGCATTGGCAGCCTGCATCACGGCAAGACTGATCGTGCCCAGGGCAGGGGGGGGTCGAGCAGCACGATGTCGTAATCCCGGGCGAGATCGGTCAGCCCCTGTTTTAGCTTGCGAAACCGGGTTGCGAGCACGGCCTTGCCGTCGGCGCCGGCTGCGGCCAGTTCATACTCGACGTCAAAGAGCTCCAGGTTCGACGGGATGAGATCCACATTCGGCCACGGTGTCTGCTTCACCGCATAGAGGAGATCGGCCTGGGTCGGGTCGATCGACAGGTAAGGGTAAAGCGTCTCCTCGCGCGTGATCGCAAAATGCGGATTGAAGCCGAACAATGTCGTCGTCGTGGCCTGGCTGTCGCAGTCGACCACCAGCACGCGATAGCCCTGGATAGCGAAGTAATGGGCCAAATGGGTCGTGACCGTCGACTTGCCTACCCCGCCCTTGAAGTTCTGAATGGCAATGATCGCCGGATTATCGAGTGGAGCGCGGGCAGGAGATGCGCCCAGCACGCTGCGCATGTTGAGAAGCTCTTCGACCGTGTAGCCAAGGCGGCGGCCGCTGTCTGAGGCCGGGGGAGCCGGCAGTCGCCCATCGTCCTCCGCCATGCGAATGCGATTGGTAGAACAGCCGAGCAGCGCCGCTGCCTCGGCAATCCCGAACCGCACGTTGAGCCCCTTCCGGCTTTCAGGCAGGAATGCCTTCCGGCGCAACCGCTCGACCATCCGCTCGCCGGCGTCAGCAAGTTCACCAATTCTGAGCGCATCTGAGTGAAGCACGGTCACATTCCCCGCCGTTGAACCTTTTTTGTAATATACGCTCAAATCTAGCTTCAAGCCAAGGCGCATTTGGTCGGTTCAACTTTGGGCCTTGATGCGCGATCGGTCCCAGCGTCGCCTGCCGTTCCGCAGAATGCTCAGCGACTTACCCCAGGGTCTTGATCCTCCGGCTCGGACACCCTGGCGTGCGCCAATAAGCTCGCTTGGACAGGGAAGGACCGTCACCTTGACCGGCCGCAATCGCCGGCTCGCCATTGCCTATGCAAGCAGTCGCACTGTTCGAACCTTAGTCCCGCCGCGCGTGGCAAGTGTTTGTTATCATGAACGAAAAGCATTCTCGCTGGCCAGGTGACGGACGCAGCTTGTGGGCTCGCCGCACGGCCTCGCTGACGGCGGAGGTGAGGGGAGGGTGGGGCCAATCGCGCTCCTCATGTGCTCGAGGAGATGGGGCAGGGGAGGGGGAAGGCGGCCAAGCCGGCCATGCCGAAGGTTGGGGAAGGGGAGGGGCTATGGCCCGAGGAGGAGAGGAAAAACTCGCTCAGCGGGCGCCTCAACACTGACTGAGGTGAATGATGTTCCATACCCCGCTCAATCAATTTGTTCCGAATCACACCCCCATCACTCCCGTTTGCAGGCTGCTCGCCCTTGCGGGGGTATCCGTCCGCTCGGTCTCCCAGCATTTGGGATATGCCGAGGTATTCTGCGTCAAAGGTCTGCCGATCCGCATCGTGGTCTGGGCTGACCCGACCGGGGCGGGCCGCAACATCAACGACGTCTATGATCTCGCCCGGCTGGTCGGGACGAGCGTTATCGCGCTGCGCTCCTCCCCTTCGCTCCCGTCCGCCCTGCCGCTTGCCGTTGATCTGGTCATGCATGACCAGGATTGGGCGGCACGCAGCAATCTCGTGCCTGCACTGTGCGGACCCAATCTGCTCCTCGTTCCATATGCCGGTGATGCGGAAGCAATCGTGTTTGACCGCAACGGCCTGACCCCAGTTCCCAGCTGGCCGTGGGAAACGCCAGATGACTGCGAACTGGCGATTGGCCTTGCTGCACGCGAGCTGGGCTGCCTGTGACGAGCTGGAAAACGATGTCGATCGCTCACCCAAGCACGCGCGGTGGTGCGCCGGGCTTCGTCAACCCGTTGGGCTTCATGAAAAATCTGAGCTTCATGAAGCTATCGCGCACCTACAATGGCCGCACCAATGACCTAAGAAGCTATCTTGCAGCGAAGATCCTCGCTGATCGCCCGGCCGAGACGATCGATGGGGCGCGGCCTGCAATGGCCGTTGTGCTGCCGCCGGGATCGCCAGGCGAGCTTATCGATCCTGAGCTGCTCCTCGATGAGTTCTACAGGCGCCTGCCCAGGCGGGAAACGTGCCTGGGTGCACAGTTCACAATCTACTCCCCGGAGGCTCAGAGCCTCTGGGATGAGTTTGACCACGCCTATCAGTTTGCACGTTCCTTCATCGCCGGAACCCTCGAGGTGCCCGCCATCATTATCCAGCACGTCCCTTATCGGGCAGGATGCATCGCTTCGCCCCACGTCCATATCCTGGCGCTCGGGCTCAAACTCGGGCGGCTCGGTTTCACGTCGCCGCAAAGCACCTTGGCATCAAACTGCGCTCAGGTGGTGTTGCAGCGCGCTTGGGACCGGTTCTGCCGCGGGTCAGAACATACTCTGCCCATCGGACCGATGCCCTAGTTGAACAAAAATAGGCTTGTCCGCGATCTGCCTTGGTCGATCACGGACTAGTTTGAGGAACGGCAATCTGGGCTATGCAGCGCGGCGGTCGGGGTTTGGGTCTGTCGCGTGAGCTGGAGATCATTCCGATCAATGTTCGTACCGTCCTGCGGATGCCGTGGGGTGACTAAACCAAATAGGGCAGCATGGCGCCTACCCGAGGCTGGGCCGATGCGACCAGGCCTAATCGGTTGGGGACGCATTGTTACCGGGCAATGTCTGGCCCGCTGCTGGAATCGAACTTTTGTGCTTTGTGTGGAGATTTATGTGACACGGCCCGGCAATTTATGGCGCAACTTTGAAAGGAGAAATCATATACAAACCTCTGCGTCAGGAAGGAATTGTTTGTCGTGATGAATTAAGATCATTGCGTTCGCAGCTTGCGACTTCCTTAGGAATGTCAGCTTCAAGACTGGACTGCCAACACTGATCAAAGACAGAACAATAACAAGCTCGGACACTGGTCTTAAAACGTTCGCGGTCAATCCGGTTCCAGCGCTTGAGCCCTGCTTCATCGTCAGGGCGTGGCCAGACAAGCAAGTTTCTCTTGTCATTTGGCGCCAAAACTATCTGGTTGATCGTCGCTGAGGTGAAGGTGATTGAGCTTTTTCCGGAGGCCATCACCCACTCGCCGATATTGCTGTAGCGCTGGCCTGCTGGGGCGACCTCGAACCAAACGACCCTTGCCGGGCCGCTGCCTACGTTCGTCAGGGTGAAGGCTAACTCTTTCCTACCTGTATCGCTCACGTTGCCGTGATCATACTGAAGCACTGGCGTCGACTGGGCTTTTACGAGCCGCTCGTTTGCCTTTACCAGGGCTTCCATCGTGTGTCCGGTATGCAGTGACACGTAGAGTGATCCGGTCGAGACCAGCAGCACTGCTACTGCCATGGCGATGTCAAACCAGCGCCGGCCGCTACTGCCGTGATCATGGCTATGGGCTGTATGCGGAATCTCGGGCGCTTCGATCATCGCGGGTTCGCCTTGGTTGGTGCCGGAAAGGTCGGTCATTTCGTGCTCGACGGTCTGCTGCGGTCGGCAATGGCTTGCAGAAACCGAGTATGGAGCTTGCAGCCACGTCTCTCAGGCGCTTTCAACGCTGCAAGCGCTCTCGCGAGACAGGTGATGCAGCGGGCGCGCCATCGGCGGTTTGGCGGTGAGCCCTCCCGATGTGACAGACGGCGCTTCACCCCGCAGTCGATCTTGGTTGTGCTCGGTATCTGATTGGCCGCAGTTAGGGCCCCGGCCGAGTGTGACGGTGTGACCTTGTAAGACCGTGCTAGAACGGGTGCGCTCCCCGAAGCGGCTGGGATCTGCGCGGCTAGGGCTAGGGACAAATCATGCAGGGCAATCACGTTGGTCGGTTCCACTCCGATCCCCACAAGGCCATGCGGCAATTAATCCTAACACGAGGGCTGTCAAAGAGTTTAGACAGGATGGAGGGCTGCGGACGCTGGTTCGGCAGTCCTTGCGCCTGAGCAGTCGGAGAGCCTCGTGAAACCAAAAAAAAGAGGATGCCGTCGGCTGACGGCATCTCGTTGATGGCCAAAGCCGGCCGAAAATCGACCAGCTCCTTTTTTGGGAGCATCACATTTGCGTGATAGACGTCTGACTGTCTGCGCAAGCCCTCTCTCTGCGATTTTTGTATCTTGCTTGTTTCCGGGCCGTTGGCGACGTAGATCGTCAGCTGACCCGCACTGGAACAGTGGCTTGTATGAGCCGTAGGTCAATCACTCAACGGCCGCGATCAAAGAACTGATGCGCACGCTCACAGTGCTGCGTCCAGAAGATCGCAGGACAGCTAACGTGGTAAGAGCGGTGCGGGCGCAGAACACATAGACGACCACGAGATTGCAGTCTGCGCTCACACCGGCCGGTCCAGCCCCGTGACAGCTCGGCCTATTGCGGCTTTCCGGCTTTGAGGTGACGGTCGAACCAGTCGATCACCCGCTTCAGGGAGTCGATCTGGTTCTCGCGCTTGGCAAAGCCATGGCCTTCATCGGCATAGAACACCGTATCATTGGGCGTTCCGATCTGGGCGAGGATCGCTGCGACCTCCTCGGCCTGTCCGCGCGGCACGCGAATGTCTCGATCGCCCTGGAGCGAGAGCAGCGGCGCCTTGATGTTCCGGATATAGGTGATCGGCGAGTTTGATTGGTAGACCTTGCGGTCCTTCACCGGATCGCCAAGCAGCGAGATCAGATACTGCCGCAACAGCGCGTCCGAGGTCTCATACATGCTGAGCCAGTTGATGATGCCGAACAATTGCGCGCCGGCGGCGAACTCCTGCGGGGTTTTGGCGAGCGCGATCAGGGTCATGTATCCGCCATAGGAGCCGCCGGTGATGCCGACCTTCGCCGGATCGACATAGCCGCTTTCGATCAGGAACTTCTTGCCCGCGATCACATCGCGGAGATCCCCGCCGCCCAGGTCCTGATAGTTGGCGTTCTGGAACGCCTGGCCGTAGCCGGTCGAGCCGCGAACATTGGGCTGCATCACGATATAGCCGCGGCTGGCAAGCGCGGTCGCTGTCCGGTTGAACCCGTCGGTGCTCTGGCCGGTGGGCCCGCCATGGGGCAGCAGGATCGCTGGGTTGGTGCCGTCACGCTTGAGGTTGAACGGCATGGTGACGATAGCGCTCACCAGCGTGCCGTCGAAGCTCTTGTAAGTGACGATCCGCGACTTGGGCAGGTTTGCAGACTTGAGGCTGGCGAGCGCCATCGTGGTCAGCGTCGTGGCCTTGCCCGAGGCAAGATCGAAGACCTGAAGATCGCTCGGCGTATCAGCCCCCGAATGGACGACAAGGATACGTCTGCCATCGGGCGAGAAGGGCTCTTCGCCCCCGCGAAGCTGTTGACCCCGGCGGGTAGCGCAATCGGCGTTTCGGCAAGGGTCGCCACATCAACGAGCGTTGCGATGGTGCGCCCGTCCTCATTGCGGGTGACTGTGAGAGTCCGGCCGTCTGGGCTGAAAGTGCCTGCACGCTGCACCCACGGGGTCGGTGCAAGCCAGCGCCAGGCCTTGGCCTTGGTGTCGTAGAGCCCGGCGCGCAGCTGGCCGGTGCCTTCGTTGCTGCTGACCGCAATCAGCCGCCCGTCCGGGGTCGCATCGCTTGCATCGAAGATGGTCTTCGCCTTGCCCAGCAGCAAGGTCTTCACCCCGCTTGGAACCTCAACCCGCCATACCTCCGCGAAGGTCTGGTTGGGGTTGGTACGCGAGGCAATGAGCGCCTTGCCGCCCTCTATCCAAGCGACGGGCTGCCAACGATAGGCGGGTTCGGGCTCGGTCACCAGCGCACTTGTCTTGCCGGTCGCGAGGTCGATGAGGGCAAGATTGACCTGCCCCTCGCTGCGCAGCTTCGTCGAGACCACCCCGGTTTTGCCGCCGGGGGCGATAAGCAGCGCGCTTTCTCTTAGCTCCGGGGTCGCCGTCAGGTTGCGCGCCAGCCCGCCGTCTACGGGCACGGCGTAAATGTCGAACTGCTCGTCGCCGCCCACGTCCTGGGTATAATAGAGCAGCTTCCCATCGGGCGAAGCCACGAGCTCGCCATGCCGCTCATCGGAGCGGGTCAGCTGCACCGGCCAGCCACCCGTTGCAGGGATCTTCCAGATGTTGTTGCGCCCCGTCAGGTTCGTGACGAGGAAGATCTCGCGTCCGTCATGGCTCCACGCGGTGGAGCCGAGAGTGCGCGAATAGGAAAGATCCTCGACCGGGATCGGCCGGGCGTCTTCATTGGACGGGCTTTCCAGCGCAAGCGGGTCGGTGACCGGTCGTGCCGGGCTGGCAACCTGCGCCGATCCAGGCGCCGCGGCAAGCAGCGCCATTGCCGAAGCGGCTCGGTAAAGACTGACGGACCGGCCCCAGAAAATCGTCCTGCGCATGAAGCTCTTCCCCCCTCTCCGCTATCTCCCAGGAGCCTAGCAAACCAAGCTTTGGTGTCATCCCACGATTGAGCCGTTTTTTGAGGGCGGCCGAAGGCCCGTATGCTGGCGGACAAACCCCTAAGTGGCAGCCGGTCTTCAGCACATGCAGGCTGTGGGAGATCACCCGCCTGTCATCCACCCGCCGAGCTCCCGGCTGGTTCCTCAGCCGATGAGTGCCATCGTGCTCACCTCCGCCGCGTGATAGCGGTTCCCGGTGCACACCCACAACGGCAGGTTTAGGATACGCGATGTGATCGCGCTCATGGCCGAGAATGGGTGGATTTCCGAATGGCTGAAACCTCCCGCTACGTTCGTGCAAACGACAAGGTCCGCTTTGCAAAGGGGGGACCGGACGTCATAGCTTCGGCCCATGCTGAAGCTGCCTGTGCCCCCGCCTCAACCGCCGACTAACCTGCCGCCCCCAAGCGCCTTGACGCTGTGGCTTTGTGGCTCGGCTGGCGTGTGGACGATGTATCTGGCGGTGTTTCTCCAGGTGCCCGGAGCCGGCCTCGGCGAAGCGGGGATCAACGCGCTGGCGAACGTCTTCCCGCTCGCGCTGCTGGCTGTCGCAGCGCACCTGCTCATAAAGCGCCAGGTGATGCGCTTGTCCGTTCCGGCCCAGATCATTGCACACGTGGTGATCGGATCGGCCTTTGCGGCCGCGTGGTTCACGCTGGTGACGCTGGCGCTCGCATTGATCGATGCCGCGCGCGGCGAGGCTTTTGGCCTCGCCGGGTTCACCGGCGGCGCGTTCATTTGGCAGAATTTGCAGGGACTGGTGCTCTACTGGGCGCTGGCGGCGACAACCTATGCGGTGCGCGGAGGGCGGTCTACCGCGCCGGTGACGATTGTGTCCGCGCCGCCGCTCGAGCGCTACCTCACCCGCAGGGGCGATGAAATCGCGCCGGTCAACGTGCGCGACATCGTCATGATCGCCGGGGCACAGGACTATGCCGAGGTGACGACCCTGACCGACACGCATCTGGTGCGCATGAGCCTTGGCGAATTCGAGCAGCGGCTCGATCCGCAGCGCTTCATCCGGGTGCATCGGTCGCGCATCATCAACATCGACCACCTCGATTATGCCGAGCCTGGGGGGGAGGCCGTCTTGTCGCGCGCATGACCGACGGAACCACGGTTCCGCTGAGCCGGACCGGTTCGCAGGCGCTGCGTGCACTGATCGTCTGACGGGCCCGTTCGCCGGTCGAAACCGTCCGTTCGCGGCAAAAATCCCACGCGGCAGATTTCGCCGGGCCAAAGTGTTGCTCCCCCCAACCCATAGAGCCGCGCGATGATGCCCCCGACCTCTGCACAGGCACCCTTTGGCAGCCAACACGACCGGCGCGGTGTATTGCGCGGCCTTGCGGTCGCCGGGGGATTGCCCTGTCTGTCCGCCCCATTGCGGGCAGCCACGGCTGAGGGTGGGTCAACGGGCGCGGTCACCCGGATCGTTCACGGCGTGACCATCACCGACCCGTTCGGTTGGCTCGACGCCGCGGCACTCGACGATCCGCGAGTGACGGCGCTGATGACGGAGTTCTTTGCTGCATCCGAACGCGTCATGGCCCCCCTCGATCCTTTGGTGCGCCAGCTGCGGGAAGAGGCCAATGCTGCGATCCCGCCCGCTGCCGCGCCTGTCCCGGTGCGTGAGGGCGAATACGGCTACTGGAGCGACTGGTCGCAGGGCCGCCGCCAGCTGTGGCGCGTCCATCTTGGCAGCGGCGCGCGCGAACTGCTGCTCGATGCCGCGGAAATCCGAGAGGACGGCAAACCACACGGCTATTTCGTGGCATGGGGCCTATCGCCAGACGGGCTGACGCTGGCCTTTGCCACCGTCGCCGCACCCGAGCATCACGACATCCGCTTCAAGGAAATCTCCACGGGTCGCCTGCTTAGCGATATCGTCCGCGATGCCGGGGTGCAGATCACCTCGGAACGCCTCGTCTGGACCGCAGACAGCCGCGGGATGATCTATGGCGAGGTCGATGGAACCGGACGGCCGCGGCGCGCGCGCATCCACTGGCTCGGCACCCCGCAACGCAACGGCCCGGTTCTCCACGAAGAGACCGACCCGGCCTTCTTTCTGGAAGTCCGCCAGACCAGCTCGGGCCGGTTCGCGCTGATCAATGCCGTATCGGTGAACACCAGTGAGATCCGCCTCGTCGACCGTCAGATGGTTGAAGCGGTGCGGTTGGTCAGTTCGCGCCGGGATGGCAGGCTCTACACGGTCGATCATGGCGGCGGCGACGCGCTCGACATCATCACCAATGATACCCACCCCAATTTCCGCATGGTGACCGCGCCGCTGCAACAACCCGGTCACTGGACCGAGCTCCTCGCTCCAAAGGATCGCACGGGGCTGACATGGCATCAGGCGTTCCGCAGGCATCTCGTCGTGGGCGAGCGCCATGAAGGCAGCAGTCGCGTGCGGGTGTTCGACCGGGCGGGCGGGCAATGGCGCGGCATCGAAGTGCCTGACCCGGTGGCCATCGTCGGCTTCGATCGTTGGACCGCCGGACCCGAAGCGAACCGCGAGGCCGATCCCACCAAGCTGCGGGTCGGCGCCGAAACCTTCGCCCGCCCCAAGGCGCTTTACGATTACAGCTTTGCGGACGGCACGCTCGAAGCGTTGCAAGCACGCGCTGGCGCATCGCACCGCCTTGTCACCGAGCGCTTGGAGGCCACCGCGCCGGATGGCACGATCATTCCGATGTCGATGATCCGTCCGCGTGACGGCGCGCTGCGCGGAGCGGTTCTGTATGGCTACGGCGCGTACGGTGTCCCGTCCGATCCCGATTTCGATCCCCAGCGCTTCAGCCTGCTGACACGCGGCGTCGCTTATGTAATTGCCCATGTGCGCGGCGGTGGCGACCTGGGCGGAGCATGGCACGATGCCGGGCGCGGAGAAGCGCGGGGCAAGCCGGTCGACGACTTTATCGCCTGCGCCGAAGCGCTGGTCTCGCAAGGCCGCGTTCCGCCCGGCAAGATCGTGAGCATGGGCCGTTCGGCGGGGGCTGGCTAGTCGGAGCCGCGCTCAACCGCGCGCCCGACCTTTGGGCCGGGGTGGTTGCCGACGTACCCTTCGTCGATGTGCTGACGACATTGCTCGGTCCTGCAAGATCCGTCGCCGCAGCCGAGTTGTCCGAGGTCGGCGATGTCGTCAATGATGCCGCTGCATTTGCCCGTGTGCTGCGGCTGTGCGCCTATCAGAATATCCTGGCACGAAGGCTCCCTCCGGTCTACCTCACAGCCTCGCTTGCCGATGTGCGCATCCCGTGGGGCGGGGTGCTGAAATATGTCGCCCGGCTGCGGGCGGCGCACCCTAACAACGCAGTGGCGCTGCGCCTCGATCGCGACGGTAACCATTGGGGGCCAGCTGATCCAGAAAAAGCAGAGACATGGCGGGCAGAGCGGGTTGCCTTCGTGTTGAGAGCATTGGGTGTTTTGTAGCTCCTTACGATTGCTGGTGTTGGACCGCAGGAGCTGTGGCTCTTGGATCAAACGCTGACCGCTTCGAGTGGTTGAACTGCTGCGGTTTGGAAATCGGATGTTCTTTTAAATGATTCTTCCCAATATGTCAGATTTCAGAGTCAGGTATTGAAGTCCGTAGCGACACGTTTCAGACCAATTAAACAGGAGGTGATATGGACAAGCGTTTTTTGGCTGCCGGAGTTGCACTCGGAGTCGCAGTTGGACTTGGGACAGATAACTTGGCGATCGGCATCGCGCTAGGCACTGTCGCAGGCCTCCTCGTAGGGAAATGGAGATCGGGTCGAAACAACGGCAGTTAAACGACAACGCCCGCTCCGGGGTCGGTTTCAGAAAGGCGGGAATTCTCCATAAATGAGGTAAAGCCGCGATTTGTGACTGTGCCGGATGCCGCCCCAGAGTTGGTCGTTCAGAACCATCAGGCGGATCGCCAGCTCTAGCTGAAAGCCGCCAGGCAGCTTTCGGGATCGAACTCGGCCCCGCAAAAGGCGTCGAGCGGGTGGAAATCGGCTTGTCCGCGATTCGAGTGCGCGGGTGTGGCGCGCATGTCTGCTTTCCGATCTTGGGAGAATCTTCGAGCGCAGATCCAGGGAGATCCAGATCCAATCTTTCCCCTAGCCGTTCCATCAGATCAGTGTATAACGCGGTATATACCAAGTAATGAGATTTGTATGGACGATGTGGTTCGCGATATGGGTGCTGCCCTCCTGGGGAGCCGGCTGAAGCGGTTAGGGGAGCGGATGCAGGCTGGCGCAGCGCGGGTCATCAGCAATGCTGGACTTGAGGTGCAGCCCGCCCACATGCCCCTGCTCGTCGCCTTGGATGGCCGCGCCCTGACGATCGGGCAGCTCGTGCAAGCCCTGGGCATCAGTCAGCCCGGCGTGACAAGGGGTGTCGGCCAGCTTGTAAACATGGGGCTGGTTCGGGCAGAAACTGGCAGCGATCAGCGCCACCGGACCATATCACTCACCGACAAAGGTGCCGCTGCGATCGCCCGCGCCAAGCTGTTTGTCTGGCCGCAGGTAACCGAGGCCGTGGATCAGCTATTGGCCGGACGCTCCGGTGAGATTCTGGCGATTCTCGCAGAAGTGGAAGACGCACTGGCGGCAACCCCGCTCGACCAACTGGCGGCGCAGGCCCGACCCGAGATTCTGTCGATCCGTGGCTATTCCGACGATCTTGCCCGCGAGTTCCACGACATCAACACCGAATGGATCTCGGAGATGTTCCGCATGGAGGAGACTGACCGGAAGACGCTCGAGAGCCCGCGGGCCAGCATCATTGACGCCGGCGGTGCAATCCTGTTCGTGGAGGCGGCAGGCATGGGGATTATTGGCACATGCGCGTTACAGAAGACCAGCACGACCGGCTTTGAGCTGACCAAGATGGGGGTCCGCAAGGCCGCACAAGGGCTCAAGGCCGGCGAGTTTCTGTTGACCGCCGTTATCGACAAGGCGCAGGAACTGGGTGCTGACCCCCTCTACCTCTTGACGAACAGTCGCTGCGCCGCGGCGATCCACCTCTATGAGAAGCTGGGATTCCAGCACGATGCCGCCATCATGGCCGAATATGGCGCGCGCTACGCAAGGTGCGATGTAGCGATGCGATATGTCGGAACCGGAAAGGGTACAGGCGCATGAAGTTGATCGGCCTGATCGGCGGCATGAGTTGGGAGAGTTCCGCGGAGTATTATCGCATCCTCAATCAGGGGGTGCGGGACCGGTTCGGCCCGACCGCATCGGCTCGATGCCTCCTGTGGTCGTTCAACTTCGCGGAAATCGAGGAACTGCAGCGCAGGGGCGATTGGCCGGGCCTGACGACACACATGGTCGATGCGGCACGACGCCTCGAAGCAGGCGGTGCGGACATGCTGCTGATCTGCACAAACACCATGCACCGAATGGCGGACGACGTTCAGGCAGCGGTGGCAATACCGCTCATCCACATCGCCGATCCCACGGCCGAACGCATCAAGGCGGCCGGCTTCAAAACGATCGGACTACTCGGCACCGCGTTCACGATGGAACATGCCTTCTACAAGGGCCGGCTCGCCGATCAGCACGGTCTCGATGTCATTGTGCCAAACGACGAGGACCGCGCTACCGTCCACCGCATTATCTATGAGGAACTGGTAGCTGGTAAGGTTCTACCGGGATCGCGTGATGCTTACCGCGCAATTATCGCCCGCCTCGTTCAGAGAGGCGCTGAGGCGGTAATCCTGGGATGCACCGAAATCATGCTGTTGGTGCATTCCGAAGACAGTCAGGTTCCCATCTTCGACACAACCGCGCTTCATGCGAAAGCAGCAATCGAGATGGCGCTGGCGGGCTAATCGCGACAACTCGCGACCTCTCCGGCCGACAAACTCGTGATGCACACGCACTCCACTCGGATCCCTGTTCATGTGGCGCGGCACGGTTAGTTTACCCCGGTCGCTTGTTGATCTGGACACATAAGGGTTACGGTTCCCGCGTCGAAGTCGTAGGTGATCGACGCGCAATGACCGATCGTATCCATGCCGATGTAGAGGCGCTGGTTGGGAACCTTGCGCTCGCTTTTGCCCGAGACCACGATCTCGTTGGATCCTGTTCGATCGCCGGTCCCTCGGCAATGCCTCGCGAACTGCCTATGTCGGAGATCCTGACGGCCAAACTGCGGATTTCCAGATCCCCTAGCATCAGCGGACGATCGAGCGTCAGCGAGCGGATTGGGCGTGCAACGCCGTAGAGGATGGGTGCCTCTCGCGCATCGCTACCAAACCGCCCGCCATGGGCATCGGCGATCCACTTGCCGCCCGTCGCCGTTACGAGACTTTCGGACCGGTCGAAACTGAAGGCGGCGTAAATCGGGCGGCCTCCGACATCGATCCTCACGCTTGTCTGGCTGCGACCCATTTCAGGGTCGAGCGGCAGCGTTATCGCGCGGTCACCGGGCCGGTGATCGCGCAGGGTGAAGATCGTGCGCCGGAAGGGGAAGGTTTCGGGGCCTGCGATCCCATCCGCTCCCGCAACCAGATTGCGATTGCTGAAGGCTGTGCGACGCCTGAAGGATGCGTCCCCGGCAAGATACCTCACATCGTCAGTGCTAAAGGCGATCCTCTCCGGACCGATGACATAGACATATCCGATCATGCTCGGCTTCAGGCCAACCCTCTGCGCTGTATCATCGTTCAGGTCGGGACGGAGATGGCATCGGGTGCAAGGCGAATGAGCACCGGTCGATCGTTAATTTTCATGGCGACGGCCTCGCCGTTGCGAACCACAAGGTCCCTCTGCGGCATTTCGCCAGGCTTGGCCGCGACCGTCACCGACAACAGAACGAGGGCCAGGCCGAGCATCGATTTATGCCACTGCATGACGGCACCCCCGATTTGACGCAGGCAACACAGCGGATGTGGCCCTGAACGGCATGTGAATGCTCTGCCGCGGAGTTCACACCGGTTTAAAGTCCAAATCGAGGTCGCTTGCAGAACGGAGGCCTTTGGGAAGAGGCCCGCAGCAGCCGCAAACCTCTGCCGGGGTTTGGCAGAGGCCGCTCGCGACCCAACGCCGGTCATTCAGATCAGCCACCTTAAACGTCTGCTCCCGACAGAAGCTGCCGCTAGGACGATCCAAGCGGACTGCCCGGAAAACCGCCCAATGCTAGTCATTATGCATCGCCCTAATCGATCTCAGAAGCCGCAATTCATTCAGCGATGCGGGGGCTGCTGCAGAAGGCGGGCGAGGTCATCGATGTCATTTGCTAAAGCATCACCAAGCAGGACGACATGCTGCGCTCGATCGGGCGCAGCGAATTTTCGATGCGGTCCGGACGCAGTGATGACGCACGCCACCATAGCGGGCCTAATAGGCGCGGTCTGGCCGCGCCGCACTGCCGGACGTTACCATATTCCAAACTTTGCACCCGTGCCCGAGACCGCCGTGGAGCGTGACGCGATTCTAAGGAAAATCACGATTTCCACTACACAACGTCGCTCGCCGCGCCGGAGGGCTATCGACGCGACAAGCGAATTTTGGTCTTATGCTCTGCGGCGATGGTAGGGATTGATGAACATATTCGGATGGTGCTGGCGCGGCACACCGTGGACACGGGCCCCTATTCGCCTGTGCGCGGCGTCCAAGCCACGATCGACCCGGTACTCCGCCGCTGGGGCACCCAGTATATCGTGGATATTCGCCCAAGCGGTTCCTTTGCCAAAGGCACGGCGGTGCACGGCGGCACTGACATCGACATTTTCATTTCCTTAACGTCGACGCTCAGCGACACGCTCCAGTCGATCTACGACACACTGTTCAATGCCTTGTCGCAAGCGGGCTATGCGGCGCGGCGTCAAAATGTCTCGATCGGCATCGCAGTTGGCGGTTGGAAGGTCGACGTGACCCCGGGGCGCCGGCAGGATCAGTACGGAAACTATCACAGCCTGTGGAGCAACAAGGCCGGCAGTTGGCTCCAGACAAACATCAACGAACATATTCGCGTCGTCTCCGGGTCGGGCCGGATCGACGAGATCCGCTTGATGAAGATCTGGCGCAATCGCTTCGGGCTGGACTGGCCGTCCTTCTACCTCGAACTATTCGTGATCGACGCCTTGAAGGGCGCTCGGTCGGCGCGGTGCAGGACAACGTCATCACCGCCTTTCGCGCCATCGATCAGTCAATCGCGACACGCAGGCTCATCGATCCCTCGAATACAAACAATACCGTATCGGCGGCCTTAACGGCCGACGCAAAAGCCGCCCTCGCAATGGCCGCGCGTTCGGCGCTGAACAGCTCCTGGGAGACCTTGTTCCAATGACGTCTGACTGGTCTCTCGCCGTCCTCTTCGCCGATTTCCACGACAAGATCGAACGCGAACTCGCGACCGCCCGAAAACTCGGTCACCCAACGGAAAAGGGAGATGCGAGCGAGCAGGTCTGGAACGACTGCTCAACCACTATCTGCCGCGCCGCTACGAAAGCCGGAAAGGTTTCGTCGTCGACAGCAAAGGCGCCTTCAGCCAGCAGATCGACGTCATCATTCACGATCGCCAATATTCCCCTTCGTGTTCAGCTTCAAAGGCACCGATGTCGTCCCGGCGGAGAGCGTCTATGCTGTGTTCGAAGCCAAGCAGGAACTGACCGCCGATCATATCCGCTACGCGCGTGACAAAGCGGCGTCCGTGCGCCGACTACATCGCACCAGCCTCTCCGCCGAGACGATTGAAGGCCTTCGCGACCCAAGCCGCTCCACCATATCCTTGCAGGCATCCTTACGCTCGGCGCTGGGTGGACACCGCCGCTGGGCGACACGCTGATTGGTCATCTCCGGCAGGATATAGCGGAAGGCGTGATCGATCTTGGCTGTGTCGCCAATGCCGGCTGGTTTATGCGCCGGGATAACGATTTCGAGGTGACCTCGATCGACAAGGCTGCAACGCGCTTCCTAATGGAGCTGATCGCGCAGCTCCAAGCGATCGGGACCGCGCCTATGCTCGATGTGCGCGCCTATGCAGGCATGATCTGAACGCGGCTTGGTTGCGATATCTCGACTGAAACAGCGATCGGTGTCACGCTCGCTACGCGCCCTAGGGCTTGATCTGATCGATCTGCCAATCGCGATAATCGGCCACCTGATAGACCCAGCGCTCCAGAATTTCGCGCAGCTCGGCCATCTGGTCGCGCAGCACCTCCACGTTGATGAGCTTGTGCTCGGCCAGATGTCGGTTGCCTTGATGTCCTCGGGATAGCGGAACACTTGGCCGGTCGGATCAAAGGCGTCGAAATAGCCGATCAGCTCGCCCGCGCGGGCGATGGCCTCGCGTTCGATCAGCTCCCGGCCGATCGCCGCGTGCAGGTCGACGACCTCTTTCCAGAGATCAATCATCTGTGGTTCTTCTAAAGCTCCGGCCGGTTTCGAGGATTGTGTTAAGCGCGAAAACCAATGCTTGAGATATAGTTCGATGCCATGGCGATAGGCGAAGCGCCGGATAGACGAGCAATCTACAGGCTGACATAGTCGTGCGCCGATTTGACGGCGGCGTGGCCGCCCTCGAAAAGCCGCGTCCATAGTCGAACAGATTGTACGGCCCGCCATTGTCGCCCACGCAGGCGTTCATTTGATGGTTCTCGCCATTCGTGAACAGCGGGTTTTCCGGTTGGTCCACCTTGGGTTTCACCATGATGCCGTCAATCCTGATGAAGTGTCACAAGCACCAGATCGACCAGGCCATCGCCATGATCGTCAGCGTGGGCGCGAT